>CAMGFF010000176.1 GCA_946055125.1 uncultured Prevotellaceae bacterium
GTTCTAATATATGTTCCGTTTTAGTTGGTTCATATTTTGCGGCAAATATACTTAAAAAAACTTGAATGTACTTTCTTTTTTTGAAAAAATGTGGAATTTTTTGGTGAAAAAAAGCGGAAAATCCAAAAAAGGAATAAAACAAAGGGAGCCGCTTAGTGACGCATGGCGGGGCTTTTAGCTGCTTGCTGGGCAATAAAAGGAGGGGTGGGGCGTTAAATAATGATGGGGGTATGCCCTCATGGTTCTTTTGATTTTTGCAGCTTGATATGAAACAATTCAATTTTGCGATATGGGTGCTCCTTGTGGCGATTGGCATTGCCACCACGGCGTGCATTGAGGACGACTTCACCACCTCGAGCAGCGATTTGCTGGAGTTCTCCACCGACACCCTCACCTTCGACACCGTGCTCACCGATGTGGGCACGCCCACGAGGCAGTTTGTGGTGTATAACCGCCACAAGAAGATGATTAATATCTCGTCGATAAAGCTGGCCGGCGAGAGCACTGGGCGCTTCTACCTGAATGTGGATGGCGTGACCGGCGAGGAGTTTCGTGATGTGGAGATACGCGGCAACGACAGTATATTCGTCTTCGTGGAGGCATTTATCGACCCATCGGACGACAATGACCCTGTGGCATTTGAGGACAAGCTCAATTTTGTGACCAATGGCGTGACGCAGCAGGTGGTGGTCACCGCCTGGGGGCAGAATGTGGAGCGGCTCTACTCACGCACCATCACCGCCGACACCACGCTCAATGCACTGCGCCCCTATGTGATCTTCGACACCCTGCGCGTGGCCGAGGGCGCCACTCTTACTCTCGACCCCGGCACGCGCCTCTATTTCCACGACAAGGCCGCCATGGTGGTGGATGGCACCCTGCTTGCCCGCGGCACTGCCGTGCAGCCCATCGACCTGCGCGGCGACCGCCTCGACCATGTGGTGGGCGGCATCGGCTACGACATCATGGCGAGCCAGTGGGACGGCGTGCGCCTCACGGCCTCAAGCTATGGCAATGAGCTGCACCATGTGTATATGCGCGGCACCTCCACAGGGCTCGTGGCCGACTCGGCAAGCACCGACCGCCGCAAGCTCTTAATCCTCAACTCGGTGCTGCACAACTCGGCCGGCTCGGTGCTCACAGCCTCCCATGTGTGGATTGATGCCTGGGGCAGCGAGCTCAGCGACTCCCACCACGCCGTGGCCTCGCTCACCGGCGGCCGCTACAGCTTCGTGAACTGCACCCTGGGCAACTACTATCTCTTCAGCTACATCGATGAGCCAATACTCTCGCTCTACTATCTGCTGGGCGAGGAAAGCGACGGCTCCACGCCGCTCATGACCGCCAACTTCGACAACTGCATATTCTATGGCCTAACCTCGGGCATCAACGTGGGCGACCTCACCGGCTCAAGCGTGCTGCTGCGCAACTGTCTGCTCGCCTCCTCGGGCTTCGACGACGACAATTTCATTGCCTGCGTGTGGGAGGGTGACCCAAAGTTCTATGTGGTGCGCGATGAATACATCTTCGACTACCGCCTCCACAACGAGAGCAACGCCATAGGCACGGGCAACCCCAACCTCTGCCCCGCCGAGATAGCCCTCGACCGCTACGGCATCCCACGCCTGCAGCCCGACGGCACAATCGACCTGGGCGCCTACACCTGGGTTCCCGAGCCCCCCGAAGAAGACCGGCAATAATCTTCCCCTCACCTCTCACCTCTTACCTCTCTAAAACAATGACCACCACTATCACCCTCAATCGCCTCCGCTTCCACGCCTATCACGGCGTGATGGAGCAAGAACGCCGCGTGGGCAACACCTTCGAGGTGACGCTCACCGTGAAATATCCTTTCCACAAGGCTATGGAAACCGACTGCCTCGACCACACCCTCAACTACGCCCTCCTCTACGAGGCCGTGGCCGCCGAGATGCAGCAGCCCTCGCAGCTCCTTGAGCATGTGGCCGGCCGCATCATCAAGGCCATCAAGCAGCAGTTCCCTCTCATTGTGGGCGGAACGGTGAAAGTGGCAAAACTCTGTCCGCCCATCAAGGCACAGATGCAGAGCGTGGAGGTGCAGGTTGATTTCTAAATCAAGGACATTATGATTACGCGCGACAGTCTGAAGGGGGCATGCAGTGAGGGTGAGGCTCTCGCCATCTGCCACGAAATGCGCCGGCAAGGCAACTTTGCCGCCGTGTGCCGCTCGTTTATGCACGATGAAGACTACCAGGTGGCACGCAATATGCTATGGGCGCTCACCAAGGTGAGCCGCGATGAGATAGCGCAGCTCCAGCCCATGCTCCATGAGCTCATCGACCTCGCTATGACCACCGCCAACCCCTCGGTACGCCGCCTTGCGCTCAATGTGGTGGAGCGCCTCGCGATGCCCATCGCCGACGTGCGTGGCGACTTCCTCAACTTCTGCCTCGACCATGCCACCGACGTGGCCGAATATCCCGGCATACAGTCGCTCTGCCTGAAGCTCGCCCACCGCATGAGCCTGTATTTCCCCGAAATCCTCAGCGAGCTGCACCGCATCCTCCTCACGCTCCCCACCGAGTCCTATAGCCCGGCCCTCCTCAGCGTGCGCCGCCGCATCCTCACCCACTAATATCTAAAAACTCCTCACTCCTCACTCCTCACTGAAAAAACCAAGTTTTTTCTTGCATATCTCAGGAATTATTGCGAATATTGCACTTTGTTTTGGAGGGAGTCGCCGAGAGCCTTTGCCTAATGGCTCACGGTGTGACTTCTTGGCAACTTGACAAAGAACCTACAAAGATACTTTTCTATGAGTTTCTCTAAAGACAAGCTGATTGCCGCGCTCACCACAGCATGGAGCTGGGTGAAGCGGTATTGCCGAAAGGCATGGAGCTGGTATGCCGGCCTTTACCGAGGCGCGAAGTGGTATAAGAAGTGCGCCGTGGGCACGCTCTCGTTTATCATCGCCTTTATTTTCTATCTTGTGGCGGTCAACCTCAACCTCTTCTGGCTCTTTGGCAAGTCGCCCACTATCCACAGCATCATGAATCCGCCCACGAGCAACGCCTCGATGCTCTTCAGCGCCGACAGCGTGATGATAGGCAAATACTTCAGCGAGAACCGCACCCCGGTAGAATACTCCGAAATCAATCCCCTCTTCTTCAAGGCCCTCATCGACACCGAGGACGAGCGCTTCTATAGCCACCACGGCATCGACTTCCAGGGACTCTTTGCCGCAGTGAAGGATATGCTCGGCGGCAAGGCCCGCGGCGCATCGACCATCACGCAGCAGCTGGTGAAGAATATGTTCCGCGTGCGCACGCAGTATTCCACCGGTCTGCTGGGCAAGGTGCCGGGGCTTAAAATCGTGATTATGAAGAGCAAGGAGTGGATTCTCGCCGTGGAGCTCGAGATGTTCTACTCCAAGGAGGAAATCCTCACCATGTATGCCAACACCGTCGATTTCGGCAGCAACGCCTACGGCATAAAGACGGCGGCCAAGACCTACTTCAACGTGCTGCCGCGCGACCTCAACGCCGAGCAGTCGGCCGTGCTCGTGGGCCTGCTCAAGGCCACGAGCACCTACAATCCCAAGCTCAACCCCAAGAACAGCCTGCGCCGCCGCAACGTGGTGCTGCAGAACATGCTCACCCACGGCGACCTAACCAAGCAGCAATTCGACTCAATAAGCGCCCTGCCCATCGACCTCAACTTCCGCGTTGAGAACGCCTACGACGGGCAAGCCCTCCACTTCCGCCAGGCCGTGGCCGCCGAGCTGCGCGAGTGGTGCCGCGACAATGGCTACGACCTCTATGCCGACGGGCTGAAAATCTACACCACCATCGACACCCGCATGCAGCACTATGCCGAGGAAGCCGCTCGCAAGCACATGAAGCAGCTCCAGGCCAATTTCCGCAGCCACTGGGGCTCCATTAATCCCTGGCAGGACGAGAACCACCGCGAAATCCCCGGCTTCATCGAGGACATCGCCAAGCGCACCGACGCCTACAAGAAGCTCGCCGCCCGATTCCCCGACGACCCCGACTCGGTGGACTACTACATGAACAAGCCACACCGCGTGCGCCTCTTCGACTACGACGGCATTCGCGAGGACTCCCTGAGCTCGATGGACTCGATTCGCTACATGGTGCGATTCATGCACACCGCATTTGTGGCCATGGAGCCGCAGACGGGCCATGTGAAGGCCTGGGTGGGCGACATCGACTTCAAGACGTGGAAATACGACAAGGTCACTGCCCACCGCCAGCCCGGCAGCACATTCAAGCTCTTCGTGTATACCGCCGCCATGAACAGCGGCCTCACCCCCTGCGACCGCCGCACCGACTCCTGGCTGAGCCTCGACGTGACCGGCCCCGACGGCAAGCCCGCCAAGTGGTCGCCACGCAATGCCAACGGCGTGTATTCGGGCGACACCATAACACTGAAGTCGGCCTTTGCACAGTCGATCAACACCGTGGCGGTGAAGCTCGGCATGGAGGTGGGCATCAACAATGTGGTGGCCACGGCCCACGATATGGGAATCAACTCGAAGCTCCAGGAAGCCCCCGCGCTGTGCCTCGGCGCGAGCGACGTGACCCTGCTTGAGATGGTCAACGCCTACTGCTGCGTGGCCGACGACGGCGTGCACCACGACCCCGTGCTCGTCACTCGCATCGAAGACTCCAAGGGCAACACAATCTACACCGCCCCCGACGTGCAGCGGCAGGCCATACCCTACCGCTCGGCATTCCTCATGCAGCAAATGCTCATGGCCGGAATGCGCGAGCCGGGCGGCACCTCAATGGCTCTGTGGGGCTATGTGAGCCCATTCTGCGGCGACACCGACTTTGGCGGGAAGACCGGCTCATCGAGCAACTACAGCGACGCATGGTTTGTGGGCGTGTCGCCGGGCCTCGTGGTAGGAGCCTGGGTGGGCGGCGAATACCGCTGCATACACTTCCGCAACAGCCAGTATGGCCAGGGCAGCCGCGCCGCCCTGCCGGTGTGTGGCTACTTCCTGCAGTCGCTTATGGCCGACGGCCGCTTCAAGCAGTATCACCGCAAGTTTGGCGAGCCAAAGGAGCAGATCCCCGTGTCGGCCTATGGCTGCGCCGCCTGCTGGAAGCAGCCCGTCGACAGCGACACCGTGGCATTCTCCCCCGACTCCCTCCTCCTCCTCGACAAGGGCGAAGAAATAATCCTCCCCGAGGAAGAGCTTGAGGAAGACCTCGGCATCGACGACGACGAAGACCTCCCCAAAACCGACCCCTCCATATGACCTGGAGGGGCAGCTGCGCGAATGACTACAGCCCCCTCACAAAGGGGACGTATCAAAATGGAAAAACAATCACTTATGTCATCGCCTGATTGTGAGGCGGTAACGCGGACGCACCGGGGTACGTCCCTACA
>CAMGFF010000177.1 GCA_946055125.1 uncultured Prevotellaceae bacterium
ATCTGACTACGGATCAGAAGGTTACAGGTTTGAATCCTGTAGGAGTCACAATCTCAAAGAAAAGCAGTGATCAGTGCGATTGCTGCTTTTTTAGTATCGCATCAACGACAACGACAACACGATGACCCCCGACATTATCTGCATAGGACACATAACGCGCGACCGCATAATCACGCCCACACACACCGCCTCACTGAGCGGTGGCACTTCCTACTACTTTGCCCATGGCATCAACCACTTGCCCCACGATGTGAGCTTCAAGCTCATCACCTCGCTTGCACCGGCCGACATGGCAGCGGTGGAGAAGATGCGCCGTGAGGGGATTGAGGTGGAGGTGATAGAGAGCCGCGCCACGGTGTTCTTTGAGAACAAATATGAGGCCAACATGAACAACCGCACCCAGCGCGTGCTCGCCAAGGCCGACCCATTCACCGTGGAGAAGCTGCGAGGTGTTGAGGCACGATTCATTCACCTCGGGAGCCTGCTGGCCGACGATTTCTCGCTCGATGTGATGGAGTACCTCAAGGACCGTGGCACACTGTCGGTTGATGCACAGGGCTTCCTGCGCTATGTGGAAGGCGAGAACGTGTATCCCTGCGACTGGGGCAACAAGCTCCGCGCACTGAAGCTAATCGACATTCTGAAGGTCAACGAATATGAGATAGAGTCGCTCACCGGCTATGCCGACCTCCACCAGGCAGCGCGGCAGCTTGCCGACTGGGGCGTGCGCGAGGTGCTTATCACCCTGGGCAGCTATGGCTCGGTGATTTACGTTGGGGGGCGATACTATGATATTCCGGCCTATGAGCCTACGGCGCTTGTTGATGCCACCGGCTGCGGCGACACCTATGCCACCGGCTACCTCTACATGCGCAGCCGTGGCGCGGGCTATGAGGAGGCGGGACGCTTTGCGGCGGCAATGTCGACCATAAAGTTGCAGCAGACGGGGCCATTCGATAAAACGATAAGCGACATAGAGAAAATCCTGGAGGGATAAGACGCACCTAACTCAATGTCAGCCAACGAGAAGCGACACCGGATACTTGCACTGATGCTTGCAGTGCTCTTCGTGGGATACTACGGAGGCAGCTTGCTGTGCCAGCACGTGCACTATGTGGGCGATGTGATGGTGGTGCACTCACACCCCTACAGCAACAGCTCACACACCCACAGCCAGGACGGACTGCAAGCCCTGTCGCTGCTCAACGGAAGCTTGCTCTACACCTTTGCCGAGGCGGCGGCCACCGTGGTGGCAGCCGTGGTGGTGATGCTGCTCGTGGCGGTTGTCGTAGCCACTCCCATTGCTGTGAAGCAGGGGGGCGTGGCGCTGCGTGCCCCACCGGTAATTGATTGAACAGCTACATGATTATTGCAATTCATTCCATGCGCACACGGCAAAGGCTGTGCATGGGATAAATTGTGCTTGTGTGTGAATCAATTACCGAAGCAACAAAACATCAACAACAACTTAATGACACAAATTCGTATTTTTGCAGCATTGCTGTGCGCAGCAGTGTGCCATTGCTATATTAATGCCGCAACCATCACCGGCCACACGGTGAACAAGGCCGACGGCAGCCACATTCCCTATCTCACGGTGATACTTGCCGGAACTACCTATGGCACCAACACCGACGAGACAGGGCACTACAGCCTCACAAACGTGAAAAGCGGACGCTACACCATTGAGGTGAGCGGCATAGGCTTCGTGCCACAGCGAAAGACCATCGACGTGAAAGGCACGGTGAACGTGAACTTTGAGATGATAGAGGACATAATGATGCTCGAGCAGGTGGTGGTGACCGGCAACAAGAGCGAGGTGAAACGCCGCAACAGCAGTACGCTGGTGAGCGTGCTGAACAACAAGGTGTTTGACATGGTGGGGGCTTCGTGCCTCGCCGACGGCCTGAGCTACCAGCCCGGCGTGCGCGTGGAGAACGACTGCCAGAACTGCGGCTTCACCCAGGTGCGCATCAACGGCCTCGACGGCCACTACTCGCAGATTCTCATGGACTCGCGGCCGGTGTACTCGGCGCTCACGGGAGTGTATGGCCTGGAGCAGATACCCTCAAATATGATTGACCGCGTGGAGGTGATACGTGGCGGCGGGTCGGCGCTCTTCGGCTCATCGGCCATAGGCGGCACGGTGAACATTATCACCAAGGACCCCATCATCAACTCGGCCGAGGTGGCCCACACGCTCACCTCGCAGGGCGTGAGCGGCGCACTCGACAACAACACCACAATCAATGCCTCGCTCGTGAGCGACAACCACCGCGCCGGCCTCATGGTCTATGGTCAGAACCGCAACCGCGCCGGCTACGACCACGACGGCGACGGCTTCACCGAGGTGCCCATGCTCCGCTCGCAGACGCTTGGCTTCCGCTCCTACCTGCGCACCAGCGACCTCTCGAAGCTCACCCTGCAATATCATGGCGTGAAGGAGTTTCGCCGTGGCGGCGACAACATCTCCAATCCTCCCCACGAGGCCGAGATTGCCGAGCAGACCGACCACCGCATACACGGCGGAGGCATCAACTTCGACCTCTACTCCCTCGATGAGAACCGGCACTTCAATGTGTTCAGCTCCTTCCAGCTCACCAACCGCGACAGCTATTATGGCGGCGGAATGGACCTCAATGCCTACGGCTGGACAAAGGACCTGGTGGTGGTGAGCGGCGCCCAGTACACCCACCACTGGAAGCGGCTGTGGTTCCTCCCCGCCGAGCTTGTGGGCGGCGTGGAGCATAAATACAACTACCTGCGCGACGTGAGCGTGGGCTACGACCACGACGTGCTGCAGCGCGTGCACAACTACAGCGCCTACCTCCAGAACGAGTGGCGCAACGACACCTGGGGCTTCCTGCTGGGCGGCCGCCTCGACAAGCACTCGCTGGTGAGCCACCCCATCTTCTCGCCGCGAGCCAACGTGCGCTACAATCCATCGAAGCAGGCGAACCTGCGCCTCACCTACTCAAGCGGCTTCCGCGCCCCCCAGGCCTTCGACGAGGACTTCCACATTGCCGTGGTGGGCGGCGAGCGCGTGGTGACGGTGCTTGCTCCCA
Organism: uncultured Prevotellaceae bacterium; assembly: GCA_946055125.1. GTDB lineage: Bacteria > Bacteroidota > Bacteroidia > Bacteroidales > Muribaculaceae > CALZFJ01. Next base: position 3,066 of record CAMGFF010000177.1, read on the forward strand.
ACCTGCGCGAGGAACGGTCGAACAGCGTGAGCCTCTCGGGCGACTTCTACCACAACTTCGGCACGGTGCAGAGCAACTTGCTCGTGGAGGCATTCTACACCGACCTGAGCGACGTGTTTGCACTGCGGCAGCTCGACGAGCCCGACGCAATGGGCAACAAGGTGCTTGAGCGATACAACGGCAGCGGCGCGCGCGTGATGGGAGCCAACCTTGAGGCACGCTTCGTGTTCTCACACGACATGCAGCTCCAGGCCGGTTTCACCTGGCAGCGAAGCCGCTACAAGCAGCCTGAGCAGTGGAGCGACAACCCCGACGTGCCGGCGGTGAGGCGCATGTTCCGCACCCCCGACACCTACGGCTACATCACCTACAAGTACAATCCCATTCACCCACTCGGCATTGCCCTCACCGGCACCTTCACCGGCACCATGCCGGTGCAGCACCATGCCGGCTCGGGCACACCAATCGACGTGGCAGTGATTACCCCGGCTTTCTTCGACGCCAACATCAAGCTCTCCTACGACCTGAAACTCATGCACGAGGTGAAATTGCAGGTCAACGCCGGGGTGCTCAATGTGTTTGGCTCCTACCAGCGCGATTTCGACCGTGGGCCCGACCGCGACTCGGGCTACATCTACGGCCCCATGCTGCCGCGCAGCATTTTCGCCGGAGTGAAGCTTGGAATTTAATCAGGCAAAATCACGCTTTTTTGGGTAGAAATTCATTTTGTGGCGGCAAAGGTATCAAGGCGATAATGATTACCCCACACAGGTGGCATCGGCAGATACCGCCTGTGTGGGGTAATTTAGTGAAAGCCATTCAGGTGGTGGTGGCTGGCCGGAGGAAGGAACGAGGGTGGGGGAGTCAGGAGAGGGCGTCGGCGAGGCGGTGCATTGCCTGCTCGAGGACGCTGCGCTGTGTGCCTACGTTGAGGCGCATGAAGCCGTGTCCCTTTCCGCCGGTGGCTGCGATGTTCTCCTCTTCGCTGCCGAAGAATATCTCGCCATCGTTGAGCGCGAGGCGGGCCTTATTTACAAAGAGGTCGAGCAACTCCTCGTGGTTGAGTCCCAGCCCGCGGCAGTCGAGCCACACAAGGTAGGAAGCCTGTGGACGAATGGGGCGTATCAGTGGAATGTGCTTTGCCATGAAGTCGATAACGAAATCCACATTGCCCTCCACATAGCGGAGCATCTGCCGGCGCCACTCCTCACCGTGCCTGAAAGCGGCGATGGTGGCGATAGGCGCAAACAGCGTGGGCTCATTCAGCTCATTCACCTCAAGCCACGAGTAGAAGCGCCGGCGCAATTCGTCGTTGGGAACAATGGCATACGACGACACCAGCCCGGCAATGTTGAAGGTCTTTGTGGGAGCCATGAAAGTGATGCTGCACTGTGCGGCAGCCTCGCTGACGGAGGCAAATGGGATGTGGCGGTTGTCCCAGAGCGCGAGGTCGCAGTGAATCTCGTCGCTAATCACGATAATGTGGTGCTCCTTGGCGAAGTTGGCCAGGCGGCGGAGTGTGTCGCGGTCCCAGCAGATACCCGCCGGGTTATGCGGATTGCTCATGATGATAAACCTCACCCTGCCCTCACCGCGCGAATTGAAGTCCTCAACCACAGAGCGCAGGTTGTCGAAGTCCATCTCATATCCTCCCTGTGGCTTTTCGCGGAGCGGGTTTCGCAGCAGCCGGTGCCCATTGCCCACTGTGGTGAGGCGGAAAGGGTGATACACCGGAGGCTGAATCACCACCGCATCATTGGCGGCACAGAGCACATTTATCGCGAAACTGATACCGCGCACGATTCCCGGCACAAAGCTAATCCACTCGGGGTCGATGGTCCAGCCGTGGTGGTCGCGCACCCAGTCGATAATGCAGGGCTTGAAGTCGGGCGGCAACACGGTGTAGCCAAAGAGGGAGTGGTCGAGGCGCTTGCGGAGCGCGTCGGTGATAAAGTGCGGGGTTTCCCAGTCCATGTCGGCCACCCACAGTGGCAGCAGGTCGTTGCGTCCCCAGCGAGGCAATAGAGCCTCATGTTTCAAGTCGCCGCTGCCCGAGCGGTCGAAATCTTTACCAAAGTCGTATTTTTTCATATCAATGCTTGCTTAATATCGTCAATAATATCATCAGTATCCTCCAATCCTATGCTGAGGCGAATGGTGGTGGGAAGCACGTTCATAGCCGCCTTCTCCTCAGGCGCAAAATTACAAAAAAATGTTGAATAAGGATGAATGGCAAGCATTTTATTATCGAAAAGATTGGTGGCTCTTCGCACGAGCTTCAGCGAGTATTTGT
>CAMGFF010000178.1 GCA_946055125.1 uncultured Prevotellaceae bacterium
TCGGAGCAAGTGGCCGAATCGGCCGAGCGGGAGACGCTGCGGTAGCGGGAGAGGCCATATTTCTCCACTGCATCGCCGGTCACGTAGGTGCCCACGGCACCCGGGAGCTTCGCATAGCGACCGTCGAACACCCGTGCCACGTTGAGTCCCTTTTGAGCTTCCACAGGCAAAACTGCTGCGAGAATAAGTGCTGATATTAACAAAAACTTCTTCATAATATTCTGTTCTGTGAGCCTTGAGCTGTGGGCTATGAGCCTTCGGCTTCTTATGTGATTAATTTTTTATGTTGCTTCAGTTTCTGGCTCAAAGCTCATTGCTCAAAGCCCACAGCCAAAAACCAAAGAGGATTATTCAGTGATAAAAGGAGCGAAATCCGAGAATTGCGATTCAATGCCCGCACTGGCCTCAGCGGCAGCATCGCCAATGTCGCCCAGCGAGCCTTGCATGAGAGCAACCACCTGCGCCTCATCGTTGATGCGCGTTCCGCCCACCATAGCGTAGCAAGCTCCATCAACAGAATGGCTGTGGGCAATGCCAATGCCCACCGAGGCGACCACTGCCACCACAGCAGCAGCCGCAGCCACGCGCAGTCGCGACCGGCGGCGGCGTTCGGCCGAGGCACTGCGCTTCGCCGAGGCATAACCCAGCACGGCGCGAATGGCATTGAATTGAGGCTCGGTGCGGTGAGCCACCATGCGGCGCAGCAGAGCCTCCTCCTCGAGCGAGGTCTCGGCCTCGAAGTAGCGGTCGATGAGCTGACATAGCTGTGCATCGGTAAGCTTAGAGTTAGTGCTGTTATTCATCTTCGTGATTATTTAAGTAAATTTCTCTAATCAATTTTCGCGAGCGGCTAAGCGCCACCCTCACCGCCGTGGGCTGCATGGAGAGAGCCGAGGCAATCTCCTCGAAGCTACGCCCCTCCACATCGCGCATCCGCACGATAGCCTGTTGCTGAGGCGAGAGGCGGTCTGCTATGATTCGCTCCACACTTTGCAGCAGCATTTCGCGCCGCGGGGCATCATCGCCATCATCATCGGGCGGCTCGGTGAGGAGGTTGTCGATAACGCTCACCGTGGGCGCGTGGCTGCGGCGGCGCAGCGCGTCGATGCACACATTGTGCACGGTGGCGGTGCTCAGAGCCTCGGCATTGGCACCGGGAGCTATGCGGTCGCGGCGCGTCCACAAGCGGCAGAAGGCATCCTGCAGAGCATCGTCGGCAGCGTCGCTGTCGCCGAGAATCGCTGTGGCCATGCGCCTAAGCCTCTGGCGCAGGCCCACAAACACCGATGTGAGAGCCTCATCTTGCATTCCGTGGATTGGTTGTTACATAGAATAGACGCACACCCCCCACACTTTGTTACAAGAAATCCCACAAAAAAATTCACACCCCGGTGACTGTGCCTCCACTTATGGGGGGGGTATACACAAAAAATACTTAAAAAATGGGTGGGGGCTTGGTGGTTTCGTGAAAAATGGTGATATTTGTAGGTTGAAAATAAAATGATTACAAAAATCAATAATCACAAAGATATGAAGAAAACCTTTTTATCACTCTTTGCCGCTGCGGCCTGCGCCATGAGCGCCTACGCTATTCCGGCAAAACCGGGGCTGATCACCATTCCACAGCCCGATGGCTCGATGCTCACCACACGCCTTGTGGGCGATGAGTTTCTCAGTTTCACCACCACCGCCGATGGCTACACCATAGAGCGCAACGAGGCGGGCAGCTTCGTGTATGTGCAGAAGGTGGGCGACGCGCTCGTGCGCACCGATGTGGTGGCCCACGATGCCGGCATGCGCACGGCACAGGAGCTGCAGCTGCTGGAGTCGCTACCCAAGGGACTGGTGGCCGGCGAGGCAGTGAGCGAGGCTGCTGCACAGCGCAGCGAGGCCAATAAGCACATTCTTGCCAGCCGCCCCAAGGCTGCAAGCACGAAGACCTACGACTACAACAACTTCCGCGGGCTGGTGCTGCTGGTGGAATTCAACGACATGAGCTTCTCGCGTGCCGACATCAATGAGGTGTTCAGCAACATGATCTCGCAGCGCGACTACAAGGGCGTGCCGAGCGTGGACAACCCCGAGCAGATACGACCCTACACCGGCAGCGTGCGCGACTACTTCTACGACTCCTCGCTGGGCAAGTTCGACCCCGAGTTCGACGTGTATGGCCCGTTAAAAATCAACATGAGCGCCAAGGGCATCAACAAGTATACCAACATCAACACTGCCCTAAACCTTGCCCTCAATGCCGCCGACCCTGTGGTGAACTTCAAGGACTACGACCGCGACAATGATGGCTATGTGGATATGTTCTTCATCGTGTTTGCCGGATATGGCTCCCATGTGGGCAACGACGCCAGATATGTGTGGCCCCACGCAAGCGAAAAATATAAATATCTGGACGGCGTATATACCAAGCGCTACGCCTGCTCCACCGAGCTCTCAGGCCTGGAAGCCTATGGCGACAAGACGCTCGACGGCATAGGCGTGATTTGCCATGAGTTCTCGCACGTGCTCGGCCTGATGGACGAATACGACGTCAACTACAGCGACGGTGGCCAGAGCTACGACCCGGGCACCTGGTCGCTTATGGCCAGCGCAGGCTACCTCAACGAATGCCGCACCCCGGCTGCCTACTCGGCACTGCAGCGCATGCAGGCCGGATTTGAATATCCCACGCTCATCACCGAGCCGGGCGACTACAGCCTTCCCAAGATTGAGGACACGGGCGCCAGCTTCCGCATCGAGTCGGGCAGCAACAAGGAGTATTTCCTCTTTGAGAACCGCTCCACCGACACCAAGTGGGACGCCTACCTCGCCGGCAGCGGCATGCTCGCTTTCCGCGTGGACTCAACCTCTACAACTGTGTGGAAGAACAACAACATCAACGCCAACGCCTCCCACAACTACTATGAGCTGCTACGCGCCAAGCCGGCGGGGAGCTACACCGATTCGTCGGGCGACCCATTCCCAGGCTCAGGCAACGTGACACGCATCAACAACTCCACCAAGCCCGCCAACCTCGTGGCCTGGACCGGCAAGAAGTGCCCGCTTGCAATCTCGGGAATCACCCGCAATGCCGACGGCACTGTGACCTTCTCGGTGAGCAACGACTACTTCGGCTCGAAGGTTGAGGACTTTGAGGCCATGACGGCCGGCGAGGCCACATCGGTGGGCTCGTTCACCTCCTGGACATTCAACAACGCCGCCGTGGGCACCTACGGCTCCACCAAGGGCAACGGCAACCAGTCGGTGAAAATCACTGCCGGCGGCGAGCTGATTATGGGCACGGTGAGCGCCCAGGCGATTGAGGACCTTGAGCTGGCCGTGTGGTACACCTCGATGAGCGGAAAGGCCACCATCACCGTGTCGCTCTCGACCGACGACGGCGCGACCTGGACCGAGGTCTTCGAGCGCGACGGCGACACCCCGGCGCAGGTTAACGCCGGCACAAAGGGCGTGGTTCTCCCCTACGCCATCGACGCCCAGGGCAAGGCTATGATAAAGATTTCGTCGGACAAGACCGTGTATGTCGACGACGTTACCGTGTACTACAACGACCCCAACGGTCTGAGCGACGTGGAGACAGTGAAGATAGGCGGCTCGAAGAAAGCACCGCTGGCCATCGCCACCGTGGGCAATACCATCGAGGTAATCAGCGAGAGCAACGCGCCGGTTGAGGTATTCGACGCTGCCGGCCACCTCGTGACCCGCACCACAGCCACCACAATCGCCCTCCCGGGCCGTGGCTTCTACATCGTGCGCCAGGGCAACGCATCGCAGAAAGTGACGCTGTAATAGAACCAATAAAAAAACACGAGAGGCTGTGCTGCAATTATTGCTTTAGGCGCAGCCTCTCGTGTTTTTTTGTGGGACGTGAGCGGTGGGTATTTCTCAGCCAAAACCGATATTCTCATTCTCCCCAAACACCGCGAAGAGAAGGTTTTCCTCAATACATAACCATAAGCACGAGGGGCTGTGCCACAGGGAAACAGGCACAGCCCCTCGTGCAGGATATTGTGTGATGTGAGTGAATCAGTGCAGGGCGGCGAGGGCGGCAGCGATGCGGCGTGCGGCCTCGCGAATATTGTCGTCGCTGGTGGCGTAGCTCAGGCGAATGTAGCCCGGAGCGCAGAATGCTGCGCCATCCACGGTGGCCACATGAGCCACTTCAAGGAGATACATGGCCATGTCGGAAGAGCAGGTGATGGTGCGCTTGCCATCGGTCTTGCCGAAGTAGCCCGACACCTCGGGGAATATGTAGAAAGCGCCCTCGGGGTGGTTGATGCGCAAGCCGGGGATTTCGCTCAGGAGGCTCACCACAAGGTCGCGGCGGCGCTCAAAAGCCTGCCGCATGGTCTCGACGCACTCCTGCGGGCCGCTGAATGCAGCCTCGGCGGCCTTCTGTGCTATCGACGATGAGCCGCTGGTGTACTGCCCCTGAAGCTTGTTGCAGGCCTTGGCGATGTGAAGCGGAGCGGCAAGGAAGCCGATGCGCCAGCCGGTCATGGCATAGGCCTTCGACACGCCATTCACAATCACCACGCGGTCGCGCACCTCGGGGAACTGCGATATGCTGTTGAACTCGCCGGTGTAGTTGATGTGCTCATAAATCTCGTCGGCGAGGATTATTATATCGGGGTACTTGGCCAGCACCTCGGCGAGAGCCCGAAGCTCCTCACGCGAATACACGCTGCCGGTGGGATTGGAGGGAGAGCAGAGCAGCACCATGCGCGTCTTGGGGGTGATTGCGGCCTCGAGCTGGGCGGCGGTAATCTTGAAGTTCTGCTCCACGCCGGCCGGCACAGTGACCGTTACACCCTCGGCGAGTTTCACCATTTCCACATAGCTCACCCAAGCCGGAGTGGGGATAATCACCTCATCGCCGGGGTTAATGGTGGCGAGGATGCAGTTGCAGAGCGACTGCTTTGCGCCATTCGACACCACAATCTGCTCAGGGGTGAAGTCGATGCCATTCTCGCGGCGGAGCTTCTCGCAGATAGCCTTTCGGAGCGAGAGATAGCCCGGCACGGGAGTGTAGAAGGTGAAATTGGCATCGATAGCCGCCTTGGCGGCCTCCTTGATGTGGTCGGGGGTGTGGAAATCGGGCTCACCCACCGAGAGGTTTATTACATCGACGCCCTGCGCCTTGAGTTCGTTGCTCTTCTGCGACATTGCCAGCGTGGCCGACTGGGCCATGGCGAGAATGCGATTAGAGATAGGATTCATAATGCTAATAAAATTATGTGTGTGGTTAATAAATTCTTTATTTATAAATCAAAGCTCGCACATTGGCGGT
>CAMGFF010000179.1 GCA_946055125.1 uncultured Prevotellaceae bacterium
TGACATGCTCGGCAAGCCCTACAACGATGGCATGAAGGCCGTGGCCAACTTCAACGACGACGAAGATATTGAGCCGGGAAAGAGAATAATCACGGCAGTGATAAAGCCGCAGATTAATTACCGCGGGCAGATGATCCAGGCGGCGCAGATCACAGTGAGTCAGAATGTTTAACCACAAAAAATAAAAAGATTTATTCCATGGCACAAATTAAGATGAAGTATGGAATTGACCTGGGTACCACCAATTCCGCAATATGCAAGATGGAGAATGGCGAGCCTTCCATCAGGAAGACCGATACGCTCAAAGACACGCTTCCTTCGTGTGTGTCGTTCACCAGGAAGAAGGTGATAAAGGTGGGCGACAGTGCCTACAACGACCTGCGACAGGACAAGTCGCGTGCGTCGAAGAAGATGTCGAAGCTCAGTGAGAATGTGTTCTTGGAGTTCAAGCGCACAATGGGTCTCGACACGCGCTATGAGAGCAGCAACATGGGGCGGTCGTTCTCGTCGGAGGAGCTGTCGGCCGAGGTGCTGAAGACGCTCAAGTCGTTTGTGGGCGATGACTCCATCACGGCGTGCGTGATTACGATTCCGGCGAAATTCAAGACCGACCAGATTGCGGCAACCAAGCGTGCGGCCACCTTGGCCGGCATAGAGCATTGCGAGCTTCTGCAGGAGCCCATTGCGGCTTCGATGGCCTATGGGCTTAATGCGTCGAAGAAGAATGGAATGTGGCTTGTGTTTGACTTTGGCGGAGGCACATTCGATGCGGCTCTTATCAAGGTTGAGGAGGGCATCATGCAGGTTACCGACACCGAGGGCGACAACTACCTTGGCGGCAAGAACCTCGACTATGCCATTGTCGATGAGATAATCATTCCCTACCTTAGGGAGAACTATGTGATCGACGACATAATGGACGACGACACCAAGCGGCTCATTCTGCGCGACGCGATGAAGTACTATGCCGAGCAGGCCAAGAACCAGCTGTCGTTCAAGGACCGTTGCGACGTCACCTCGCAGCTCGACGAGTTTGGTGAGGACGATGAGGGGGAGGAAATAATGCTCGACTTGGTAATTACCAGGGAGCAGGTGGCCGGTGTGCTTGCCCCGATATTCCAGAAGGCAATCGACATATGCAAGAACCTTCTGCAGCGCAACAACCTGAAAGGGAGCGACCTCGACTCGCTAATCCTTGTGGGCGGCCCCACCTACTCGCCCGTGCTGCGCACCATGCTCAGGGAGCAGATAACGCCCAACGTTGATACCGGCATCGACCCGATGACGGCGGTGGCCAAGGGGGCGGCATTGTTTGCCTCTGGAATCGACACTGAGGCGAGCAGTCCCATAGCCGAGGCTGCGGCCGGAGGCATGGTGGCCCTTGAGCTCACCTATGAGTCGAGCTCGGTTGAGACGTTGGAGTTTGTATCGGTGCGTTTACTCAAGGAGGAGAGCAAGGGAGCGATTCCATCGAAGCTGTTCGTTGAGCTCACGCGCAACGACAAGGGATGGTCGAGTGGCAAGGTGGAGATTAATGAGATAGGCGATGTGATAGAGTGCCAGCTCATGGAGGGCAAGCCCAACACGTTCACCATTGTGGCCTACGACGACCGTGGCAACACCGTGCCGTGCTTCCCCAATGAGGTGAACATAATGCAGGGAATAGTGGTGGGCAACGCCGTGCTCCCCTACAACATAGGCATTGAGGCTCACGACGCCAGCATCGACAAGGATGTATTTGTGGCGCTCAAGGGCCTGGAGAAGAACCAGCCTATTCCCGCCATTGGCGTGCGAAACGCGCTGAAGACACCCTCGCAGCTGCGCCCTGGCATGGCTGCCGACCGCCTTGTGATTCCCATCTATCAGGGAGAGCACAACACCGAGGGCACGAGTGCGATTTACAACGACCACGTCACCGACGTTGTCATCACCGGCGACGATGTGCCGGCACTGATTCCCACGGGCAGCGACCTCGACATCACCGTGAAGGTGGACCGCTCGCAGATGATGATTGTGGAGGTAAACTTCCCCGTGATAGGCGACAGCGTGGAGAAGGAAATAGACGTGAAGCAACGCTCAAGCGCCGATGAGGGATACCTGCTCGACCGCATCGAGGAGATAAAGAGCAAGCTGGGTGAGCTGCGTGCATCGAGTGAGGTGTCGGAGCGCGAAACTCAAGAGATAGAGAAGATGCTCCAGGATATAACCAGTCGCTTCGACGGCGAGAAAGGCTCCGACGATGGCAAGATGCACTTGCTCGCCGACCTGCGGCGCACCTTCCTGAAAATGGAGGCAACCGAAAAGGCTCACGAGTGGGAAACGCTCGAGGGCAAGCTGCGCAAGGAATTCGACGACCTTGAGAGAGCCAACAACGACCTGGGCAACCACTACGACGACCTCATTGCCGAGCTGCGCCGGCAGACCGACATGGTGATTCGCAAGAAGGACGTGAAGCTGGGCCGGCAGGTGCTCGACAGCATTGTATCGGCCTATGTGAAGGTGACCATGATCTATCAGCTCAGGGGCTACATACGCCAGCACCACAACAACTTCGGCCAGCACAGGTGGAAGGATGCCGGACGTGCCCGCCAGCTGCTCAGCCAGGGCATGGATATGATAGCCCGCGACGCAAGCGTGGACGAGATGCACCCGCTCGTGTGTCAGGTGATTGACCTGCTCGACATTCCCGAGAGCGAGAAGCCAATAATATCTCAACCCTAATTCTATGCTTGAAAAGAAACAATACATTAATTCCTATGTGGTGTCCTTCCCGCTCAAGGAGGGTGCTTATGCCCAGACCTATCGCGTGAAGGACAGCCTGGGGAAGAACTTTTTCCTCAAGCTAATCGACTATGCCCGTCTGCACCACACCCAGATCGACGGGCAAGGCCGCGTGCTCGAGGTGGAGATAGCAAAGCAGCTAAGGCACCCCAACATTACAGCCTATCACGACTCAGGCGAGGTGCAGATATGTGGGCGGCGGTATGCCTATATCGTCTTCGACTTTATCTCTGGCGAGACTGCGGCGCAGAAAACCGGACGGGAGCAGCGGTGCTCGGTTTACGACGCGAAGCGAATCACCCTGGGCGTGCTCAATGGGCTGAAGTTTCTCCATAGCCTTGAGCTGCCGGTGATTCACAATGAGATAACCACCCAGAATGTGATGCTCGACATATCCACAGGTACAGTCATCCCCAAGATTATCGACTTTGGCTATGCACGCTACCTGAATCAGGGTATTAGCTCATTCATGCAGGAGGGGCTTAACCCGTTGTATCTTGCTCCCGAAGCCCTGAAAGGAGTGTTTTCCGTTCAGTCCGACATCTTCTCGGTGGGAGTGATGCTCTATCACCTTCTCTATGGCATAACGCCTTTCCACACCGACCTCTCACCCTATCGCGACGACCGCAACGCGCTCATCGCGGCGATTGACGAGGCCAGGAGGCAGCCGCTGCGTGTGCCATCGACCACCAAGTTTGAGATGGATGAGCAGCTGCTCAACACTATGTGCAAGGCTATGGCTATGAATCCCGACGACCGCTTCCAGAGCGCCGAGGAGTTTATCAAGGCCCTTAATGGCGAGATTAAGGGTAACTTTATCGCGGGTATCAGCAAGCCCTCGGAACTCAACGGCTCCCAGGGTCCCATCACCCGCAAGGAGGGAAACGGATTCAAGGACGTGGCCGGAATGACGACCCTGAAGGAGCAGCTGCAGTCGGATGTTATCGACCTTCTCCAGGATCCCGCTCAGGCAAAGGAGCTTGGGCTGTCGATACCCAATGGCATATTGTTTTTTGGACCTCCGGGATGTGGCAAGACGTTCTTCGCCGAGAAGTTTGCCGAGGAAGCCGGCTTCAACTACAAGTATGTGAAATGCTCCGACATTGCCTCGCCCTACATTCACGGAGGCCAGGGCAAGATTGCCGCCATCTTTGAGGAGGCGCGGAAAAATGCCCCCACAATCCTCTTCTTCGACGAGATTGACGCTATGATTACCGACCGAAGCAAGCACAACAACGTGAGTGAGGCCGGTGAAGTGAATGAGTTCCTGTCGCAGCTCAACAACTGCGGTGACACTGGCGTGCTCGTGATTGGAGCGACCAATAAGCCCGGTGACATTGACAAGGCTGCCCTGCGTGCCGGACGACTGGAATTTAAGTACTACATCCCGCAGCCCGACGCCGAGACACGCGCCGCAATCTTCGAAATCAACCTGTCGAAGCGAAAGTGTGACTTCGGGATTGACTACCGGAGGCTCGCGAGCCTCACCGAGAACTATATCTCGGCCGACATCAAGATGATTATCGACAATGCCGCACGTCTCACTTTCAGGCGCAAGCTCGGCAAAATCACTCAGGCCACTATCGAGGAGGTGATTGCCAGCTCTAAGCCCAGCATCTCCATGGACATCATCAAGAAACACGAGGCTCTGAGGGATGACTTCCTGGGAGACAAGAAAACAACCGAACGCAGAAGAGTAGGATTTTAACACTATCATCACATGACTGAAATTAATGAATTATACCTGAAGACAGCTTTTTGCTGCATGGCATGCGATGGCGATATCGCTGCCGAGGAAGTGGATTTGCTCAAGAACTACGTCAGTGAGTCGCAACTTTTCGGCGGCCTCGACGTGGAGTCGCTGCTCAATGGCTACATAGCATCGATAAATGCCGTGGGAATTTCGTTCCTTAACTCCTGCCTGAAGGAGCTTAGGGACTGCGAGATGACCGTGGAGCAGCAGCTCACGCTGATTAGGATTGCCATTGCCATGATTGAGGCCGACAATGTGATCCAATACTCGGAGGTGAAGTTCTTCAAGCGATTGCGCCAGTGCCTACCGGTGACCGATGATGTAATACTCAGCGCCATGCCCGACAAGGAGGACTACCTCCTGCCCGACATCGCCCAGCAGGAATATGAGTTCATTCTCCCCACCCAGTTCTCGGGCATCAGGCTCGATGTTAAATAGCCGGCTCACCCTGGCGTGGGCGTAGTGAGACTCCTGTGTGTTCTTGTCATAGAATCCCGACTTCGAGGGTGTTTTTTGGCAAGAAGTCATGGGAGGCTTGTGTTGTTGGGGTGGGGGTGGGGGATGGAATTGTGTGGTTGTTGCCGCTTGGTTCGCGGGAAATTATTAACTTTGTTGCCCGAAAAGTGAGGTGTTTCTAATCAATGCGTGTAAAATTATGGTTTTTCTTGATATTTTCACTTCGGTGGAGTTCTACACTATCGCCGTCACGGTGGCTATCC
>CAMGFF010000180.1 GCA_946055125.1 uncultured Prevotellaceae bacterium
GGGCGCGGCTGTCGCGTCCCTCTTAATCACACATAAACATTTCAAAAAAACATAAAATTGCAATGAACATACTGGTTCTCAACTGCGGCAGCAGTTCGGTAAAGTACAAATTAATTGAAATCAAGGCCAACCGGGTGCTTGCCGAGGGTGGCGTGGAGAAAATAGGCCTCAGCGACGCTTTTATCAAGTTTAAGCTCGCCGATGGCAGCAAGAAAATCATTGAGCTCAACATCAGCGACCACAATGGCGCTATCAAGGCCATTCTTGACATCCTCACCGGCGTCGAGTATGGCTGCATCAAGAGCTTCAGCGAAATCGACGCCGTGGGGCACCGCGTGGTGCATGGCGGCGAGAAGTTCAACAAGAGTATGCTCATCACCGATGAGGTGATTGCCATGATAAAGGAGTGCTACGGCATCGCGCCGCTCCACAACCCCGTGAACATGGCCGGAATCGACGCTATCACTGCCGTGCTCCCCGGAGTGCCTCAGGTGGCTGTGTTCGACACCGCTTTCCACCAGACTATGCCGGCCAAGGCTTATATGTATGCGCTGCCCTACAAATACTACAGCGAGGACGGAGTGCGCCGCTATGGCTTCCACGGCACCAGCCACCGCTATGTTTCGGCCCGCGTGTGTGAGTTCCTCGGCGTTGACCCCAAGCAGCAGAAGATTGTGACCTGCCATGTGGGCAACGGCGGCAGCATCACTGCCGTAGATGGCGGCAAGAGCATCGACACATCGATGGGCCTTACCCCCGTTGAGGGCCTCATGATGGGCACACGCTGCGGCGATGTTGATCCGGGAGCTCTCACTTTCCTCATGCAGAAGCACAACCTCAACGCGGCCGACATGCAGGCAATCATCAACAAGAAGAGCGGCATGGCTGGATTCAGCGAGATTTCGAGCGATATGCGCGAGATAGAGGCTGCCGTGAATGCCGGCAATGAGCGTGCACAGCTTGCCCTCGACATGTATGAGAACCGCATCACAAAGTATATCGGAGCCTATGCTGCCGAGATGGGTGGCCTCGACATCATCGTCTTCACCGGCGGTGTGGGCGAGAATCAGGCCGGCACTCGCGCCAATGTGTGCCGCCCGCTCAAGTTTATGGGCGTGGAGGTAGATGAGGCTCTTAATGCCGGAATACGTGGCAAGGAGGCTGTGATAAGCACCCCCGGATCGCGCGTGAAGGTGGTGGTAATCCCCACCGACGAGGAGTACATGATTGCCCGCGACACCGAAGCCATCATTGAGGGACGCGAGATTGAATAGTGGAGACATTTCCCTTGCTATAATACAACGGATTCCACCGGCAGCACTTATGTGCTTTTCAGTGGAATCCGCTTTATTTTGATAACCTGTGCGCGAGATGGAGCCGGACACTCATTGCTCTTTTTGCCGCAAGGCGTGAACCGCAGCCACGGCAAACATTGCCGCCGTCTCGGTGCGCAGGCGGCTGTCGCCAAGCGAGATAGGCTCAAAGCCGGCGGCGAGGGCTGCCTCAATCTCCTCGGGGCTGAAGTCGCCCTCGGGCCCAATCATTATCATCATGTCGCTGCCAGTGGTGAGCTCCTTGGCAAAGAGGTGGCGCGGTATCGTCTTGTCGCAATAGGCAATGTAGCGACGGCCGGCGAATGGGGCTCGGATCACCTCCATCACCGGGGTCATTTCGTCGAGCTGCGGCAGCGAGGCCTTGAGCGACTGCTTCATGGCCGACACGAGGATTTTGGCAAGGCGAGCCGTCTTCAGCTCCTTGCGCTCGGAGTAGCGGCAGCGCAGCGGAATGATTCGGTCGATTCCCATCTCGGTAGCCTTCTCGGCGAGCCACTCCATGCGGTCGAGGTTCTTGGTGGGAGCCACGGCAAGCACAATCTGGCGCCCCCAGTGCGGGGCTTGCTGCTCGCGGCTCACAATCTCCACGGCGCAGTGCTTGCTGTGGGCCATGGTGATGCGGCATAGGAAAAGGCCGCCCTTTCCATCGACCACCTCAAGCTCATCGCCCTCGCCCATGCGCAGCACGCGCACGGCGTGTCCCGATTCCTCCTCGGGCAGCTGCAAAGTGGCTTCAATATCGGGTGCAAAAAAACGGTGCATGACTATGATATGTGGTTACTTCTTCTCGCGCTTCGACTTGAACAGCAGCATAAAAGCCACCGCCACCACAAGTGAGAATGCGGCAAAAATGAGCCATGCGCTTTGCCAGTCGCCCACCAAGTAGCCATCGGCATTCCACTGGCAGTAGTGGTTGATTATCTTTCCGGCTATGAGAGTGCCTATTGTTGCGCCCATGCCATTGGTCATGAGCATAAACAATCCCTGTGCCGATGCCCTCACGCTGCTGTCGCATTCCTTATCAACAAACAGTCCGCCCGATACATTGAAGAAGTCGAATGCCACGCCATACACGATGCACGACAGGAAGAACAGTATCACTCCCGGGAACACCGGATTGCCAAGTCCGAAGAATGCAAACCGGCCCACCCAGGCAAACATGGCAATGAGCATCACCGTCTTTATGCCATAGCGCTTCAGGAAGAAGGGAATGAGCAGTATGCAAAGAGCCTCGGCCACTTGCGACAGCGACACCAGCAGAGTGGCATTGTTGGCAGCAAAGGAGTCGGCAAATTCGGCCTTAAAACTTGTGATGAACGGGGTTGCATAGCCATTAGTGACTTGCAACGACATGCCAAGCAGTGCCGAGAAGATGAAGAACATGGCCATGCGCTTGTTCTTGAAGAGCTTGAAGGCGTTAAGCCCAAGAGCTGCGCTTATCGACTTCGCCTCGGTCTTCACGAGCTTGCATTGCGGCAGCGTGAAGCAATACACACTCAGCGCCAGTCCAATCACGCCCGATACCAGGAATTGCATATAGGTGTATTGGAACTTGCCCGCACTCTCACCGAGCGTGAAGAGCATCTGCCCATCTTCAATCGACGCACAGTTGACAAACCACATGGTGGCGATAAATCCTACCGTTCCAAACACCCTTATGGGAGGAAAATCCTTCACGGTGTCGAGATTGTGGTCTTTCAAGATGGTGAAAGCCACCGTGTTGGAGAGTGCCAGTGTGGGCATATAGAATGCCACGCTTATTATGTAGGTGGTGATAAACGTAGCCTTGTCGGGTATGGCCTCGGTCATACCCATCCAGCAAAGGGCAAACATGGCGCAAGCCGACACGAAGTGGCATATACCAAGCAATCGTTGAGGCTGGATAAAACGGTCGGCAATAATACCCATCAAGGTGGGCATGAAAATCGACACAATGCCCTGAATTGCATAGAACCAGGCTATTTCCTCTCCCATGCCTGCACGTCCCAGATAATTGCCCATGCAAGTGAGATAAGCTCCCCACACTGCAAATTCGAGGAAGTTCATCACTATCAGTCGTAGTTTCAAGTTTTGCATAAATTAAATGATAATGTGTTATTAAAGGTTGTTGTTAAGTATTGGTTTTTCAATATCAAAATAGACTGCTAAATCATTGTTTTCCTGTCGATTACTGCCTTAATCTCGGCGGCACGCTCATATTCCTCTCGCTCCACGCATCGGGCGAGCATCTTCTTCAGCTCGGGCACGGCGAGCTTGTCGAGCCTGAGCTCCTTGTGCTCCTCGTCGGCAGCCTCGGCCTTGCCCTCGGCCTCGGGAACCACAAAGCCTGTGGCCTCGAGAATCTCGCGGGTGGTGTAGATAGGCGCTCCGGTGCGCAGCGACAGGGCGATTGCCTCGCTGGTGCGCGAGTCGATTTCTATGCTTCGGTCGTCGCTGCTCAGGTGCAGCTCGGAGTGGAACACACCCTCCTCAAATTTATAGATAAACACCTCATCGAGGCTTATTCCGAAGCCATGAGCCATGCTCACGAGCACATCGTGCGTCATGGGCCGCGGCGGCACAATCTTCTCGAGCCTCACGGCGATAGCCTGAGCCTCGGCCACTCCCACCACCACCGGAATGCGATAAGGGCCGCCCACCTGCTCCAGCACCAGGGCGTAGGCACCCTGCTGCACCTGGCTGTAGGTTATCCCCATCACCCTCAGTTTCACTCTATCTTCATTCATTGCAATAACGATATGTTTTCACTGCAAATATAATAATAAAATCATCACCGCGCAACACAAGCCGGTGATTTTTGCCTCAACACAATGTGCGCACTCACACTTTCTGGCCGGTGATTACGCCGCTGCCGTAGCACAGGTGAGAGGCTGTGTCGTAGATCACGGCAAACTGGCCCGGGGCGATGCCCTGCACCTTTTGCTCCGACTCGATTACATATTCCATTCCGCCAAGGTGGGTGAGCTTGCCGCGCAGGAACTCGGGCATGTGCCGGTTCTTGAAGGTGATTTCCACCGGCCCGGTGGCTCCCTCCCAGGGGTTGCCCGATATGAAGTGCATCTCGTCGAGGTGCAGCGTGCGTCCATATTGCTTCTCGTTGTCGTAGCCGTTGCTCACATACACCACATTGTCCCTCACATTCTTCTTCACCACATACCACGGGCCGCCGCTCAGCCCCAGGCCCTTGCGCTGGCCGATGGTGTGAAACCAGTAGCCACGGTGCTCGCCGAGCTTTCGCCCGGTTTCAATCTCGATGATGCTGCCGCGCTTCTCGCCGAGGTGGCGGCGAATGAAGTCGTTGTAGTTGATTTTCCCGAGGAAGCAAATTCCCTGGCTGTCCTTGCGGTAGGCATTGGGCATCTTCACGTCCACCGCTATGCGTCGCACCTCGCTCTTTGGCAGGTTGCCAATGGGGAAGATGATGTGGCGTAGCTGGTCGTAGCTGATTTGCGCCAGGAAGTCGGTCTGGTCCTTCACCGGATCGACTGCCGTGGCAAGATACTTGGTGCCATTGATAAAGTGGGTGGTGGCATAGTGCCCTGTCGCGGTTAGGTCGAAGTCCTTTCCCCACCGCTGTTCGAAGTAGCCGAATTTAATCATCTTGTTGCACATCATGTCGGGGTGCGGAGTGAGTCCGGCCTTCACGGTGCGCAAGGCATATTCCATCACGTTCTCCCAGTATTCCTCGTGGAGCGACACCACCTCAAGCGGCAGACCATACTTACGTGCGATGAACCGGCACATCTCAATGTCCTCCTCGGCCGAGCAGTCGCCCTCGCCATTATCCATGCCAATGCGAATGTAGAAGAGCGTGAGCTGGTGCCCCTCCTCCATGAGGCGGTGCACCACCACGGCGCTGTCGACACCGCCCGAAATCAGCACAGCAATATTTTTCTTATCCATAAAAAA
>CAMGFF010000181.1 GCA_946055125.1 uncultured Prevotellaceae bacterium
TATGGTAGGATTTATCGGTGTTAACGGTCACTCCTTTTCAATCCATTCTCGATTCGCAAAGGATAAGGAGGAAGACTTCTTTTTGCATTATATGCTTCAGAAGGTGCTTCGTATTAACATAGTTAATCTCTTGCACAGTACAAACAATGAGAATGTATTCGATTTCCTGTTGCTGCTATTTCCGAAATTTCTTAATGAAGCCTTATCACAAGGATTATATAAACAATACCAACGGAATGAATACAATGATGCTAAAGTGCGAGGGCCAATCAGCATAAGCAGGCATTTGAAAACAAATATGCCATTTAATGGACGTATTGCATATAGAACACGTGAATTTAGTTATGATAATCATGTAACAGAACTTATACGACATACAATTGACTATATTAGCAATACACAATTCGGGAAAATGTTGCTGGAGAACGATGCAGATACTCATGCAAGTGTTGCACAAATTATAGCTGCCACCCCAACCTATAGCAAATTAGAAAGGACAAAAATAGTAAATTGTAATAGTAAAACCTTAAGACACCCATATTACTCTCGATATACACCTCTTCAGAAACTTTGCTTACGCATATTGAAACATGAAAAAGTCAAATATGGAAGGAATGAAGATGAAGTTTGTGGCGTGTTGTTTGATGTGTCGTATTTATGGGAAGAATATCTTGCTGTGCTTCTCACACAGATGGGCTTCTCACACCCGAATAATAAAAAGGAAACGGGGCGGATATATTTAGCGAACAACAATATGCTCCCACGGTATCCCGATTTTTATAGAGATAATGACAAATATATTATTGATGCCAAATATAAGAGGGAAATTAATCGAGACGATGTTCACCAAATGATTACATATATGTATCGCCTCAAAGGAATGAATGGCACATTCGTGCAACCAAGTGTGAAACATAAAAAAGAATGTTATGATTTGTTAGGTTATGGGGCTGAATGCAACGCAAGACTACAAACATATTCTTATCCCATATCGCAAGCATCCAGTGACTATAATGAGTTTGTTAAAGACATGAAATCACTGGAGGATATGTTTGTGGCTGAGTTCAGGGTGTAATCGGCGGTTGTTGTGGGGACGAGAGGGAATTTTGACAAAAAAATCGAGAGCTATGCAATAATTGGGGATGGATTGGAGTTATTAATAGTGAATGCATACTACTTAACTACAGATTTCCTTTTTCTATTCCACCCTCACCCGGTGCCTTCATCTGCGCGACAGCGAAGTGCCGGAATGGGAGTGGCGTAGAGTGTACCTTCACTGGCTGAGGACTAAATTAATTTTTTCAAAAACTTATAACCATTTCAAAAAACAAACTCTAAGTAGTATGAAACACTTCTTTCTTTCCGTTCTGTGCGTGGCCGGCTTCTTCGGCTCAAACATTCAGGCACAGACACCCGAGATTAAAACCACTCTGGCGATTATGACTCCAGGAAATGAGGCCGTGGAATACCGGCTCACGCCCGGCGACAATGGCACTATGACCGCACCTGCGGCTCTGCCCGTGCAGGTCACTCGCCACATGGCCGAGACCCCGCAGGGCACAGTGGTGACTATGACCGTGAAGGCCACTGCCGACGCTTGCTTCAACCTGAGCCAGGAGTGGGTGATCAGTGGCACTCGCCATGCCGACTGCGACTTCTATATGCCCGGTTTCTGGTATCACAAAAACCTGCGCTCGCCCAAGGAGGCTCCGTCGTTCCACTCCTCCGACAGCTGGGAGGTGCGTGAGGACCGCCTCAGCTCGCCTCTCACCGGCGTATTCGACAACGCCGGAAACTACTATACCGTGCTCCGAAAAGTCGATGCACCGGCCGAGTGCATCCTCCAGAACCTCAGCGGCGACGTGATTCTGCCCGGACGCACCTCGGTGGGCTCCACAGGCTTCCGCAACGTGGGTGGCAACACCGCCCTCGTCTTCAGCTTCCCCTATGTGGAGGCTCCCAAGCGCTACATCCGCAAGCTCACGCTAATACCCGCCGTCCGCGCCTTCGACGTGCTGCACCGTGGCGACTCCCGCACAATCACCTGGGTGCTCAATCATGGCAAGGCTGCCGACTACAGCGAGCTGGTGAAGAACGTGTGGAACTACACCTACGACTACTTCCAGCCCAAGCCCGTCGATACCGGCTACTCAGTGGACTATGCCAAGGCCACGCTCTCCAATTTCTACAAGCAGGCTTTCAACGACAACTACGACCTGAAGTTCTACTCGGGCGAGCGCATGCGCACCGACCTCTGTGAGAAGCTGCCCAACTATCAGGTGGGCTTCGTGGGACGCTCGCTCCTCAATGCCTTCAACGCCCTGGAATATGGCGAGGCCATGGGCCGCGACGACCTGGTGCGCGATGCCAACGCAGTGTTCGACAGCCACCTGTCGCACGGCTTCTCGCCGCAAGGCTTCTTCCTGGAGTGTGGCAACGTTGCCAAGGGCAAGTATGACCCCGTGCTCAGCATCCGCCGCCAGTCGGAGGGTGTGTTCGCAACCCTCTTCTACCTGCAATATGAGAAAGAGCATGGCCGCAAGCACCCCGAGATGGAGAAGATGATGCGCACCGTGCTCGACAACCTCATGAGCCTCATTCAGCCCGACGGCAGCTTCCCCCGCAAATTCAATGCCGACAAGAAGATTATCGACCCCTCGGCAGGCAGCACCCCATCGGTGACAGTGCCCCTCGCAATGGCCTATAAATACTTCAAGGACAAGCGCTACTTGGAGTGCGCACGCCGCACTGTAGCTTTCCTTGAGAAAGAAATCATCAACAAGGCCGACTACTTCTCCTCAACCCTCGACGCCAACTGCGAGGACAAGGAGGCCGCACTCGCCGCAACCACTGCCCTCTACTACATGACCTACATCACAAAGGGCGACGAGCGCGCCCACTACTGGGAGCAGTGCCAAAAGGCCGCCTACTTCTGCCTCTCGTGGTACTACCTGTGGGACGTGCCTTTCTCGCAGGGCCAGTTCCTTGGCGACTTCGGATTCAAGTCGCGCGGCTGGGGCAACGTGTCGGTTGAGAACAACCACATCGACGTGTTCATCTTCGAGTTCACATCTATCCTCGACAAGCTCACCGCTCAGACCGGCGACAGCCGCTTTGCCGACTTCGCCCGCGTAATCTCCACCTCGATGCTCCAGCTCATGCCCGACGCTGGCCACATGTGCAACATTGGCAAGGTGGGCTACTACCCCGAAGTGGTGCAGCACACCACCTGGGACTATGGCCGCAACGGCAAGGGATTCTACAACGACATCTTCGCACCCGGCTGGACCGTGCCCTCGCTCTGGCTTATGCTCACCCCCGAGCGCGTGCCTCACTACTTCGGCGTGAAGAAGTAAAATCCTCATTGCCGAGAAGAAAGATAATTTTAGCGAATGTGAGAGCCACTATGAATGTGCCTCACATTCGCTTCTTTTTTGTGGCAAAAGACAGGCTCGCTTCTAATTTCGGATGCTTCCATAAAAACGAGAGGGGCGTGACTACATGTGGCATTTTATCGATGAAATTTCGGTAAGCGCTTGGCGGCCTATAGATATTTTTATTAATTTTGCACACCTCTCTACCACTTCTATTTAACGGTTTTATTTTCACTTGATAAATGACTACGCAGGAATTAATCTACTCTATCCTTGTGAAAGACGAGGAGAAGCCCACAAAGTGGCAAATGGTTTACGACGGCTTCATGTTTGCCATTATCATGCTGAGCATAGTCCCGCTCATGTTTGCCCACGAGCACGCGGCGTTTTTCTACACCGAGGCGCTCTCGGTCACTGTGTTCATAATCGACTACTTCCTGCGGTGGTACATTGCCCCGCTCACCGACAAGCGCGGCCCGCTGTCCTACATTCGCTACCCATTCACCTGGATGGCCATTATCGACCTCCTCTCCATTCTGCCCGTGGTGAGTCTCATCGACCCCTCCTTCAAGCTGCTACGGTTCACTCGCCTCATCAAGATAATGCGACTGCTCAAAATCACCCGCTACTCAAGCAAGATCTCCACCTTCGTAGTCGTGCTCAAGAAAGAGCGCGAGATGCTCCTCTCGGTACTCGCCCTCGCACTTTTCTACATCTTCCTCACAGCCCTCATCATGTACAACTGTGAGCCACACGTGAACCCCTACACCGGGAAGACCACCTTCGCCTCATTCTTCGACGCCCTCTACTGGGCCACCGTTACGCTCACCACCGTGGGCTATGGCGACCTCTGCCCGGTCACCGACATTGGCCGCGTGGTGTCGATGCTCTCGTCACTGCTGGGGCTGGCAGTCATTGCCCTCCCCTCGGGCGTAATCACCGCAAGCTATCTCGATGAGCTGCGCGAGCGCAAGAGCCGCAAAGAAAAAGACGACAACGCGCAGGCTGCTGATTAGACGCGCTTGGCAGTAGGGCAGCATTATGCCTATCCCCCTCCATTCAGCCACAAAAATGGCAATATGAACCAAACCCACCCCATTTTTCACACAGCAGTATTACCCCAAAAATTGAAAACAGATTGCCCCAAAAATTGAAAACAGATTGCCCCAAAAATTGAAAATAAAATGCCCCAAAAATTGAAAATAGATTTGCTTAATTCATTGATTTTGATTATCTTTGCGCATAATTAAAAAACGAGCAAAATTATGGCATATCTAAGCAGAATTTATGACGCACAATTAAAGGCTCATCTCGAAGCTATGGGGGCAGTGTTGATTGAAGGCCCCAAATGGTGTGGAAAGACAACTACTGCCAAGCAAATAGCTAAAAGCGCAATTAGCCTGCAAGACACCGATAAGCGCGATGAATATCTGGCTACGGCCATTACAAAACCATCGTTTCTGCTTGAAGGCGAAGTCCCCCGATTAATTGATGAATGGCAAGATGCTCCGGTCTTGTGGGATGCTGTGCGCACTAAAGTTGATGAACGCGGATTGCCCGGACAATTCATAATGACCGGCTCAAATGCTGTTGATGAAACAAAAATTCATCATAGTGGAACGGGGCGCATCTCGCGCATGTGCATGTTGCCCATGAGTCTTTGGGAATATGGTGAATCAAATGGCTCAATTTCATTAATTGAACTTTTCGACACCCCCGATAAGGAAATTTTTGCACATTCTCAATTGACGATGGAACAAACCATATTTGCGGCATGTAGAGGTGGCTGGCCCGCGACTTTAGGCCTGAAATCAGACAATGCCAAGCTTATGGTGTCGAAAGAGTACGTTAAGTCGGTCTATACAAAA
>CAMGFF010000182.1 GCA_946055125.1 uncultured Prevotellaceae bacterium
ACTTGCTCAGTGGCGCATCGCTATGGGCGGAGTAATCAAAAAACGTCCTTATAGGTAGTTAATTGTGGTGGTGATGTTTCTTCTTACAAAGATGCTTTATCCAGATGTAGTAGCCCGTGAGCGGGAGTGTGGCTCCGAGCAATGCAGCCAGCAGCCACAGGATGCGGGTGATTATTCCTCCCCAGCTTCCGGTGTGCACCGAGTAAATCCACCCACGCAGCTTGTCGGCTTCCGCAGTGTCGGCATATTT
Source organism: uncultured Prevotellaceae bacterium (assembly GCA_946055125.1). Classification (GTDB taxonomy): domain Bacteria; phylum Bacteroidota; class Bacteroidia; order Bacteroidales; family Muribaculaceae; genus CALZFJ01. Next base: position 251 of record CAMGFF010000182.1, read on the forward strand.
GGTTGCGGGTGTAATTTCACCCGACCGGCGATTAAACTCATATTTATCAGCGGCACGGCCATTGCCCAAAGTTCCCAAGGTGACCGATGCGCTTCGTGAACCTATGGTTATCTGCGGAGCGCCGGGATTCTGCGCTTTCAGCTCGTCATATACCTGCTGCCAGCGGGCAAACTCCGAGTGGCGCCTTTGTACTTCGCCTTGCTGTTCTCCTCCTCCGCTGCGACGCTCACCACGACGCTCACCACGTCCATTAGCTGCCTCGGTGCGTTTTTCGCCTACAGGCTGCGCCGCCATGTTGCGAGGAGTGTGCTCCACTCCACACACTGCATAGAAAGCCGTGCGGTACCACTCAAACGACCATGTGAGGCCGGTCAATGCCATTGCAAGCACCAGCACTATCGCATACATGCCACCGGCCACATGAAGCCCATGCCACAGCCCGCGCCAGCCATTCTTCATCGATATGGTCATACTTTGCCTGAAGTTCTTGCGTGCCCGAGGCCACCATATCACCACTCCCGTGATAAGCACAATCACAAACAATAGCGTAGAAATGCCCACAAGCAGCTTCCCTACTTTCACTCCGTCGCCGTGTGGATTGGCACTGTCGAGGAGCCAGCGGTGAAGTTTGAACATGGTGGAGAAAAAAGCCAGTCGCTCATATTTGCCGGTGATGGCACCCGAATACTGGTCGACAAACACCGATGCCCTCCGTGGCTTAGAGAGGCTCACCTCATAGGTGCGCTCTGCGTCGGCATTCACCGTCACGCCGGTTATCTCCACCGAATCGGGAAGCTGGGCCTTTACGCCCTCAAGCAGCTGCTCCATGGGGAGCGGCTCGCCCTGCGCCGAGGCCACATAATACACGTCGCTCCTGATGGCGCGTGTGATTTCGGGTTCAAATATAAGCATCGACCCCGAGACGCATATCAAGGTGATGATTACACCAAATGGCACCGATAGCCAAAGATGTAGTTTGCGGAATATTTTCATGATTGTGTTATGTTTTTATTTAGTTATTTCCATAAATCCAAATCCGGTGATATCGGAGGCGCCTTCCACCACCACTCCCTTGCTTGCCCGGGCTGTGGCCGTGTCGATGCGGTAGATTGTGGGATAGCCATTCTCCACGTTGATGGGAATATACACGTTGCCATTCTGTGTATATACGGTCTTGCCTATCGAGGAGACGTCTGATGGAAGTCCGCTCACATAGGTGAGCTTCTTGGCGGCTGCATCGAAGATTGCCAGGTCGGTTCCCACAAATCCGCTCTCGGTGAGCGGCCGGTCATACATCACCAGGAGGAAGCAATTGCCTCCGGCCGGCCAGCAGCGCATGAACGACCTGCCCCCGGCCTGCGTCTCGATGTCGCAATAATAGTCGTCGAATTGCTTGCTTCCTGCCGGAATGCGGCACACGCCGGCATTGAGCGTGGTCTGCTGCAGTGGGTCGGTCATCGTCTTGCTATAAGAGGGCGAGAACACATAGATGTCGCCATTCTCGGCTGCCCATATCGTCTGGTAAGATTGCGAGCGGTAGCGGCCGGTGGGTGAGCTTATGCGGTCGGTCTTTGCAAGTGTGGGGTTGAGGAAATCATCGTTGTCGTAGATTGCCACCCAGCACTCATTGGGATACTGTGTGCCCACAAGCTCGCCCGGCTCATAGGCTCCTGAGCCTGAGCCGCCGGCCTCGCTGTGCACCAGGTGCTCAAATCCCTCGCGTATCCACTTGCCATTGTCCACGGCCGCGCCATACTGGCTCAGCCCCATGGGCACAGCGCCACAATAGAGCAGCGAGCCGCTTTGCTGGGCGCCGGCAAGAGTTACATACTCGCCATTGCCAAGGAAATTCTCCATGAGATAGGGCTGCTCGGCCGTAACCGGGTTGGCGGTCGAGGTCTCGTTCTCCACATTTAGGTAGGTCACATTGAGCATCTTGGCACTGTAGCCATTGGCATCGACCACATTGGCCGACGCACCGGTTGCCATGGTGATAATGTCGTTGTCGTAGGTTCCATACGACGAGAAACGGCTGATGCGGTACTCCGTGCTGCGGGCCTTCATCTGGCCATCCTCGCCAAGCACATAGCTGCGGGTGGTGCCTGCGTTACCCTGATTGTAGGTGAGGGCATAGAGGTAGTTTTTGTGGAACACCCACTGCGTTGCTCCATCGTTGATTAATCCATTGTTGACCGGCGACAGCGTGCCTTCATCGAGCGACTCACTGGTGAGTAGCACATAGGAGGTGGCATTAGAGCCCTGCACGGTGGTGGCTATCACAAATTTGCCTTCGGGCTTCGCATCTGTGGGTGTTTCGCCTGTGGGTTCGTCGGAGCTGGAGCACGATGTGAGTGCCACAGCAGTGGTGAGCGCAGTCACTACGCCTGTGATAAACTTTTTCTTCATGTTCTTGTTCAGTTTTATTGTTTTAGTTTCCAAAATATATTCTTACCTTGCCATAAAGGCGCGTCCGGCCTTCTGCAGGCTGAAGTTGTCGTAAAGACGCTCATTGGTGAAGTTGCGGCACTCAAGCGATAGGTTATACCGCCCGTTTTTTATGCCATAGGATATGGTGAGATTGTGCGAGAACTGGTCGGGCACCATATAGTCGCTGTTGTTGGAGCCTATATTGGAGGCATAGTAGCAAAAACGGTGCGTGTACTGGTTGTCGTAGGCCACGGTGAGCACATTGCGCTTGCCGCCCAGGCCGTGCCAGTAGAAGCTCACGTCGGTATCGGCGAAGGTGTAGGGCTGGTTGGGCATGCGCTCTCGGTAGGCCACATTGTCCATGGTGCTGCCCATTGCGGTCTTCATGTTGTCGCGCACGTTCATCTGCGTGAAGTTTCCTCCAAGGCTAAGCCAGCGCGAGAAGTTGTAGCGTGCCGACACGCTGATGCCCTTGGTGTCGACCTTGCCATAGTTCACATAGGTGGCTGCCGATTTGCCCCCGCTCAGTGCCATGATGTTGCGCTGAATGTAGTCGCGGGTGTCGCGGTAGATGAAGCCGGCCTCCACATATATAACGCTCTTGCCCACCTTGGCGTTGTAGCTGAGGTTGAGGTTCACATTGTGGCTCGACTCGGGCTTGAGCGTCATGTCGCCCACCTCAAGGTCCTCGTCGCCAAACATTTCCTCTATCGTGGGCAGTCGGTAGGCTTTCTCGTAGGAGGCTTTCAGCTGGAAGCCAAGAGGCATAAACCAGGTGCCCGCCGCGCCATAGCCGAAGGCATCGACCGAGCGTGAGCTTTTCACATACACGTCTTGTGCTGCCGTCGTGGCCACCGGGCCTGCCACATACTGGTGGTATTGCTTGCCGAAGGCCGTGAAATTGAATCGAGTGCTCGGCATGTAGCGGTAGGATAGTCCCACAATGTTCTTGGTGGTGATTTTTCCTATCTCGGCAGTGCTCACCGTGGCAGCAAGCAGGTTGTCGTTGGAGCGGTTGAAAGTGTTCATCACGTCGTTCACCGTGAAGAGGTGGTTCTCATTGAGGCGGTAGCTCGTGGTGAGCGTAGCGGTCCAGTTGTTGTTGTTGGCACGCGCATTCTGATACGACTGCTCGCCGGGAGAGTTGAGCCGGTCGGTCTCGCCGCGCCAGTTGTACTTCACAGTGGCGGTATCGACGTTGGTGGTCGTGTTCCTGTTGTAGTTGGCGGTGAGAGCCACGTCGAGCCCGCGCGTGAGCAGGTTGCGCTTGCCATATTCCAATGAGCCTATGAGCGAGTGCCCGTGTCGGTGCTTCTGCCCGTACACAATCTCCTGGCGCACACCAGTCTGCATGTCCTTGTACATTTGCGAATATGTGAACCCCGCCATGAGGCGGTCGGCCCACGGCTTGTTCACAAAGCCCACTCGTGCCACCACGGCTTCGTTGTGGTAGGTGTCGTTGAATCGCTTCACGCTCTCAAGCTTGTTCTTGTTGATGGCTCCGGTGGCAAAGTCCTCAACCGGGGCATCCACCCGGTAGCTGTTGTCGGAGTAATTCTGGAATGCGTTGATTTCATATTTGAAGCCATTGCTCAGCGTCTGCCCAAAGTTCACATATGTCTTGTGGGTATTGAATGAGCCAAATGAATAGGAAGCATCGAGAAACCACCGGCGCTGTCGCTTGGGCGTGACGATGTTGATTACTCCGCCTATTGCATCGGCTCCAAATCCCACCGGCACCACGCCTCTGTACACCTCAATGCGGTCGGCAAAGTTCACGGGTATGTTATTGATGCCAAATGAGCTTCCCACACCCTCCTGCGGCACTCCGTCGATAAACACCTTCACGTGCTTGCCGCTGAAGCCGTCCATTGTCACTGCCATGTCGGAGCCAACGCCTCCGCTTTCCCTTATCTTCATTCCCGGAGCCTTGGCGAGGGCCTCGCTCAGCGTCTTGGAGGTGTTGACAAGTTCCTTGGTGTCGACCGCAACGGCATTGAATGCCGAGTTCTTCACTTTGCTCACCGTGTTGCCCACCACTATCACGTCGGCCAGCTTGGTGGTAGCACGCAGCTTCACGGTGAGCTTGCTGCGCTCACCGGCCTTTATGGCGGCCGGCAGCTCAAGCGTCTCATAGCCCACCGATGAGAACACTATCGTGTAGCTCCCCGCCGGGGCGGTGATGTGATAGGTGTCTTTGTCGTTGGCCGTCGATGAAAATTGAGTACCTTTGAGATACACCGTGGCATAGTCCACTATTTCGCCATCCTCCGAGATCACCTTGCCCGAGATCATTCCCGCGGCAGAGTCCTTTGCATAAAGGCTGAGCGTAGCCACGCCAAGTGTGAGTATTGCTAAAACGTATTTCTTTAGTAATGCCATACTTCGATTATTGGGGTGTTAAGTGTTAGTCACTTCATTTTTCCGGGGGCAAAGTTCGCCACATTATCCCATTCGTGAAATACCTAAATTTGAGTATATTTCCCCCAATAGCACAATGGCGCAAGCACTGCACACCATGCCCACTATCCCCAAATTTG
>CAMGFF010000183.1 GCA_946055125.1 uncultured Prevotellaceae bacterium
ACACCGACGAATGGGGAAACCGCTTCCCCGACGGTGAGACCTACAGCCTCATCTATCCCGAGGTGTCGATTCCGCTCGACGCCTACTATGTGCCGCTCGAAGTAACCCTCAATGGCGTTACCACCGAGGTGCCTCACAGCAACGTGAAAGTGCGCCTGGAGTCCACTATAGGAATATATGGCACTGGATTGCTCGACGCCATCGACGACGACGACCTCAAAGCCCAGTATGCCACCGAGGAGGCTGCCGGCGTGAAGCTCAACCCCGCAATATTCGCCAATGGCAACTGGGTGAAGACCTACGGCTCCACAGGCCGCCCCTTGCGCTTCACCTACGCCCTCTCGCGCGGCCCGCTGCAAGATGCCGCCGGCGCAAATGCGATATGGAACATCACCAACGTGACCCGCAGCGACCGCCGCTATCACTACATGACTGCAACCTACGCCCGCACCGCCTCGCGCGACCCCGAGGTGCAGGCCGATTTCTACAAATATTTCCCTGAGCGGAAAACCGACTGGGGCGTGGAGGCCGACATCTACAACTACCTCATGGCTCGCGACCTCAACGCCGAGATGACCGACGACGACTACATCAACTTCATGGTGTGGCACCGAGGCCTTGCTGTGCCGGCCGCACGCGACCTCGACCAGCCCGACGTGCAGCGCGGAAAGCAGCTTTTCACCGAAATTGGCTGCGCCTACTGCCACCGCCCTTCGTGGACCACAGGCGAGGACCGCTTCACCGACCCCAACGGACTCTTTGCCGACGCCGACGCACGGCTGCCTCGTTACCCCCACCAGACAATATGGCCCTACTCCGACATGGTGCAGCACCGCCTCAACATGAAGAACGACATTCGCACCGGCTGGTGCCGCACCACTCCGCTGTGGGGACGCGGACTGAGCGAGATGATCAACGGCGGCGTGGACCGATTGCACGACTGCCGCGCACGCACCGTGATTGAGTCGATTATGTGGCACGGCGACGCACAGAGCGACGCACGCCGCTCCATTGAGAAATTCCGCGTGCTCTCGAAGGACGACCGCGATGCCATTGTGCGATTCATCAACTCAATTTAACCCGGGAGCGATGACGCTGCGCAATATCTCTAAACGCCCGGCAACCCTGCTCATTCACATCGCATTTGCTGTGATGGTGGTGGGCGGGGTTGTCACTTGGCTCACAAGCCGGCAGGGCTCAATCACTGTGGGCAAAGCCACCGCCACTCACTGCCTCACCCTCAATTCGGGCGACACAATAGCTCTGCCCTTTGCAGTGAGGCTATCACACTTCGAGGTGGTGAACTACCCCGGCACCGATTCTCCCATGGACTATCGCTGCACCCTGGCAGTCACCGCCCCCGAGGCCGCAAGCGGAACGCTCTCGATGAACAATGTGTTCAGCTACAGGCACTACCGCTTCTACATTCACAGCTACACTCCCGGCGCCGATGAGGTGCAGCTCTCGGTGTTCTACGACCCCTGCGGCATAGCAATCACCTACACCGGCTATGCCTTGCTCCTCCTGGCGCTGGTTCTTTTCTTCTTCGACCGGCACAGCACTTTCAGGGTGCTGCTCGGCAAGTTCAACCATCAAAAAGTCGCACATTCATGAGACCATCACTCCGCCCACTGCTCCTTCTCATCGCATCGCTCTTTGTGGCAACCTCAGGCTATTGCGCCTCCACCTTGCCGCGTCATCTCCCCGCCAATGTGGCCTACGACTTCTGCGACCTCATGGTGCTCTACAATGGCCGTATATGCCCACTCCACACTCTTGCCCACGATTTCACGCTGAAGCTCACGGGCAGCTCAAGCTACCGCGGACTCACAGCCGAACAGGTGTTCACAGGCTGGATTTTCAACTTCTCATCGTGGCGGCGCGAGAAAATGATTAAGATTAAGGGCGATGCTGCCCGCCGGGCTCTCGGCATCGACGGCAACCGCGCATCGCTCGCCGACTTCTTCGACCCCATGGGCAACTACCTACTGAAGAATCCTCCCCGGGAGCTGCGCGACGCCGATGAGAAATTCCACATCTTCGAGATGCTCTATGCCGGCCGGTTGCTGAAGATTTTCCCCCTGCGCGATGACCAAGGTGGCGTGATGTGGTACTCGGCCGGTGACAACCTCCCCCTCGCCACCCACGATGACAAGTGGATTTTCGTGAAGAAATCACTCGACTACGCCCACGAGCTCGTGGCCACGCGCAACTACGACGCACTCAGCGCGATGCTGCTCAAAATAGGCAAGTTTCAGCAAGCCGAGGCAGCCGGGGTGATGCCCTCAAAATTCAGGATTGAAGTGGAAAATTTCTACAACCGTTTTCACTCCACCACGCTGTTCTTTGCCGTGGCAATGACGGTGGGGTTGCTGCTGCTCATCATCACCCTGTGGTTCCAGGCACGCGGCCGGGAGCTGCCACCCACTGCCTCGCTGATTATGCTTGCAAGCTGCGCAATGGCACTTGCCTATCTCGCCATGCTCTTTGCGATGCGCTGGATTATAGGCGGCCACATTCCTCTCTCGAGCGGATTCGACACACTGCTATTCATGGCATTGCTTATCGCCCTCGCCTCGGTGGCTCTGCACCGTCGCTACAAGCCCTTGCTGCCCCTTGGCCTGCTGCTGTGCGGCATGGTGATGATGGCAGCCCACATAGGCGAGAAGAGCCCACAAATCACGCCGCTCATGCCGGTGCTCAACTCACCGCTGCTTAGCATTCATGTGGCAGTGATAATGATGGCCTATGCCCTCTTTGCCCTGATAATGCTCAATAGCGCCGCAGCCCTCGTGATGCACCACTGCTCACGCTCGTCGAGCCGGTGGGTGACACAGTCGGCACTGGTGGGGCGCATCGCTCTCTATCCGGCAGTGTTCCTGCTCACGGCAGGCATCTTCATAGGCGCAGTGTGGGCCAATGTGTCGTGGGGACGCTACTGGGGCTGGGATCCCAAAGAAGTGTGGGCGCTAATCACCATGCTCATCTATGCCACCGCCCTGCACAGCCGCTCGCTGCGCTGCTTCGGCCGCCCGGTAGTGTTCCACCGCTTTGCCACGCTGGCATTCCTCTCGGTGCTGTTCACCTACTTTGGCGTGAACTACTTCATGGGCGGCCTCCACAGCTATGGGGCAGCATAACCACCACACAAAGGTGGTGTCTATATATCGTATTATTTGCAACATCGTCAATAAGAAATAAATTCCCCCGCTCTCCCCCATCGGTTCTCACTTCTTGATGCGCAGGGTGTTGCCCAGGTCCTCGAGCTCAAAGATTTTTGCGCGCTCCTCGCCATCGGGAGAATTGGGCTGGTGCAAAGTGAGGCACGGCTTGCCATCGAAGGTCCTGAAAATCATAGCGTGTCCGCCGTGGCTCTTGAAGATTGGCTCAGCCTGCTGCCGCCATGGTCCCTTCACACTGCCTGTCACCGACTCGGCCACTCCCACGGCATATTGTCCATTATAGAAGCTCGACCATATCATTATGAGCTTGTCGGTATTTGTGCGATAGAGGAAGCAGCCGTCGGTCACAAAGTAGCGATCGCCATTAGGATAATCCAATCCCGTTGACCACGGCGCGGCCGAGGCGTGGAAGAGCTTCTGAGGCTGTGCTGCGCGGGCCGAGAGGTCGGGGGTCATCTCCACCACATTCATTGCCCCATCGGTGAGTTCCACCCATTCATGGCAATATATCATATAGGGTGTTCCGCCTTCCACCCACAAAGTTCCATCGAGAGCCATTTGGTCGGACGGAGTAGAGGGAAATACCGAGAGTGGGAGGAACGGACCCTCGGGACTGTCGGCGCGGAAGATCTGAGTAGCTCGCCAAGTGTATTCCACCCAGTCCTTTTTAGGAGCCTTCCATGTGATGTTGCTGTTGATAGTGGCAAAAAGATAGAATTTGCCATTGTACCGGTGCACCTCGGGGGCCCATACCACACCCCTGCTCCAGTTGCCATTAGGAATCACGCACACCTGCACCGGTTCGCTCCAGTGCTTCAGGTCGGTGCTCTTATACACTTTCACGCCACCCACCGGGCTGCCGGTTTCGGTATCGGTGGTGGTGCTTGAGGCATACATGTAGTAAGTATTGTTTTTCTCCATGGGCAAGATATAGGGGTCGCGAATGCAGATGTCGTTGAGCGTGAGCCGGGGCTTCTCTTTTGCAAAAGAGAAAGCGAATGGAGAAAAGATTAATGCTATTAACAATATAAGATGTTTCATGATCAGTCTTGTTTTTTAGGATAGGTTTTAGTAGTAAAAGCTTTGAGCCACGAGGCGAGAGCCGATTGCCACGATTGCTGATAGACGAACTGAGGATTGCCAAACCACCCATGGCCACCCGTGGGATAAAGCAACAGCGTTGCTGGGACATTGTGGCCGAGCAGGGCTTTGTAGTATTCCACGCTGTTCATTGCCGATACCAGAGAGTCGTCGGAGCTGGCGGCTATGAAGGCCGGTGGTGTGGAGGCCGTAACTTGCAGCTCATTGCTGTAGCGTGCAATCAGCTCGCCACTTGGATGCGGGTCAAGCAGATTGGCACGGGTGTCGGGGTGTGTGTACTTGTCGCCAAAGGTAATCACAGGGTAGAACAGAATCTGGAAGTCGGGGTGCAGCTCCGGCGTGGGATAGTGAGTAGCCGCAGTGGAGGCAAGATGACCGCCGGCCGAGCAGCCCTGAATGCCCAGCTTGCCCACATGGAGCTGTGAGCGGTTGCTGTGCAATATTTCCATAGCGCGGTGCACATCGCTCAGCGGGACCTCGTGATGGCCATTAGGCAGACGGTACTTCAGCACGGCATAGGTAACGCCGATAGAGTTGTACCAATAAGCCATGTTGTGCCCCTCGGTGCCAATCCACACTTGCAGGTAGCTGCCTCCCGGGCAGGCAAGCACAGCCACGCCACAAGGGTGCTTGGGCACATACACCGTGAGCTCCGGGTCGGTAACATTGAGCACATGCAAGCGGTTGTCGACCTCGGGGCCGCTAACGCCATTGCTGCTTGGGGCGCCATTTGGCCACAGCCTGAAGCTGGAGATACACTCTGTGTGGTCCATCACCAGCGAGGAGCATTCTTGAGCCAATGCCCCCACGCAGCAAGTGAGAATAAATACTATTACAATTGATAACTTTTTCATTTCTCTATAATCATACAGTCGATGTCGGGCATGCGCTGCGAGTCGTTGTGCAGGCGCACG
>CAMGFF010000184.1 GCA_946055125.1 uncultured Prevotellaceae bacterium
ATGGCATATTACGGCAGCGCATACGCGAATATCTGAACACGGTGCCAGGAGTGAGTTCGTATCGCGATGAGCATGTGCAATTTGGGGGAGCAGGGATAACAGTGGTGGAATTATAGGTGAGTGGGGTGAGATGGGAATTTTGGGGGATTTTTGGTGGGGAGAGGGGGAGAATGAGGAAAAAGTTGTATTTTTGCAGCAGATTAAGCTGAGAAAAGGAAAAAATAACTATGACAAAGAATCGACACATTATTGTGGCAGCGTTGATGCTGCTCGTCGCGGCACTTGGTGCCGAGGCACTGACTATGAAGGATTTTGTGCTGGGGCAATGCAACCCCCAAAGCCTTGGGGAGATGATTCCGGCCAACGACGGGGCATGCTACTATGAGCTGACCGACGACGGCAGCCGTATCATAAAGCGCAACTACCGCACCGGCGACGCGGTGGCAGTGGTGTTTAACACTGCTACGGCCCGCGATTGCAGGGTGAATGCGTGGGACGGCTTTGAGATGTCGGACGACGAGATGTGGATATTGCTGTGGACCAACAAGCAGATGATTTACCGCCACTCCTTCAAGGCCGACTACTATGTGTATGAGGTGCGGCACAACAAGCTCACGAAGTTGAGCGATGCAGGAGGCGAGGAGATAGCCACGATGTCGCCCGACGCACGCATGGTGGCATTTGTGAAGGACAACAACGTGTGGGTGCGGAAGCTCGAATATGGCACAGTGCTGCCGGTGACCACCGACGGCAAGCGCAACGAGATAATCAACGGCGTGCCCGACTGGGTGTACCAGGAGGAGTTTGGGCTGCTCAATGGCCTGGCGTGGTCGCCCGACTGCCTGACGCTGTCGTTCCTGCGGTGGGACGAGCGAGAGGTGCCCATGTACTCACTCAACCTCTATGAGGGAGCGTGCGACCCGATGACGAAGTATGCGCTCTATCCGGGGCGGTTTGAATATAAATATCCAGTGGCCGGCGAGAAGAACTCCACGGTGAGCGTGGTGAGCTACGACGTGGAGAACCGCACGCTGAAGATCGCTAAGCTGCCCATAGCCGACGACGCCTACATTCCCCGCATAGAATATGCCAAGACCTCCGACAGGCTAATGGTGACGACACTCAACCGCAACCAGAACCATTTGCAGATATTTGCGGTGAATCCGCGCTCCACGGTGTCGAAGCTCATCTACAAGGAGCAGAGCGACTCGTGGATAAACCTCGCCAATGCCGATGCGGCAGTGTGGGGCGACAACACCTTCACCATACTGAGCGACAAGAGCGGACACACGCACCTATACCAATACAGCAACAGCGGAGCCTTAGTGAAGCAAATAACGAAGGGCGACTGGAGCATAACCCAGTATTACGGCTACGACCCCGTGCAGCGCGTGCACTACATGCAGACCACTCAGGGCGGACCGCTCAACCGCGTGCTTGCCAAGGTTGATGCCAAGGGGGTAGTGACCAAGATAAGCGGCGAGAGCGGCACCTACAGCGCACAATTCAGCCGCGACTTCACGAGCTATGTGCAGAAATACAGTGACGCCACCACACCGCCGCGCTACTGCGTGATGAGCAACCGTGGCAAGAAACTGCGCAACCTGGAGCAGAACGCAGAATATGCCAAGAAATACACGGCAGGCAACATTCCAAAGAAAGAATTCTTCACCGTGGAGAGTGATGGCTACAAGCTCAATGGCTACATGCTGAAGCCTGTGGACTTCGACGCAAGCCGCAAATATCCCGTGATACTCTCGCAATACAGCGGCCCCGGCTCGCAGAAGGTGCTCAACTCGTGGCGCATGGAGTGGGAGCAATACTTCGCCATGCAGGGCTACATAATAGTGAGCGTGGACGGGCGCGGCACCGGCGGACGCGGAAAGAAGTTTGAATCGACCGTGTACATGCAGCTCGGCAAGCTGGAGTCGATTGACCAGTGTGCCGTGGCCGACTATATGGCTCAGCAGAGCTATGTGGATGCCAAGCGCATAGGAATATGGGGCTGGAGCTATGGCGGATATGAGACGCTCATGGCGATGTCGCAGAAGAACAGCCGCTTTGCCGCCGGTGTGGCGATAGCTCCGGTGACCGACTGGCGCTTCTACGACACCATATATGCCGAGCGCTACATGCGCACTCCGCAGGAGAACGAAGAAGGCTACCTGGCCGGCTCGCCGATACAGAAAGTGGCCGACCTGAAAGGCCGGCTGCTGATAATGTGTGGCACGGCCGACGACAATGTGCACCCAGCCAACACGCTGCAATACCAGAGTGAGATCACCGAGCACAACAAGGTGATCGACATGATGCTCTACACCAACATGAACCACTCGATAAACTATTGCAACGCACGCTACGCACTCTACCTGAAGGTGCTCGACTTCTTCGACACGCACTTGAAGCGATAGAGGATAAACAACCCACCCCAACCCCATAAGCGATGAGCAAGCACTACTACGACGACACACTGATAGTGATAACCGGCCCCACTGCCTCGGGAAAAACCGCGAAGGCAGTGGCTCTTGCCAAGGCTATCGACGCCGAGATAATAAGCGCCGACAGCCGCCAGCTTTACCGAGGCATGGACCTTGGCACCGGCAAGGACTTGGAGGAATATGACGGGGTGCGCTATCACCTTATCGACATCTGTGAGGCGGGATATAAATACAACCTCTTTGAGTATCTGCGCGACTACCGGGCTGCGTGCGACGACATACGCGGCCGTGGCAAACGAGTGATAGTGTGTGGCGGCACGGGGCTCTATGTGGAGAGTGTGCTGAAGGGGATTGAGCTTCCACCGGTGCCAGAGGACGCAGCACTGCGTGCCTCGCTCGAGGGGAAGACACTCGAAGAGCTCACCGAGATACTGAGCAGCTACAAGACACTGCACAACACCACCGATGTAGACAGCTGCAAGCGTGCCATACGCGCCATAGAGATACAGAAATACTATCATGAGCACCCCGATCTGGAGGTGCGCACCACGCCGCACCCGGTGGAGAACGCGCTGGTGATAGGGGTGGCGATCGACCGCGAGAGCCGGCGGCAGCGCATCACGGCACGGCTCAAGGCCCGCCTTGAAGCCGGCATGGTGGATGAGGTACGGGGGCTGATAGCCGGGGGCGTTGCGCCCGACGACTTGATGTACTATGGCCTGGAATACAAGTATCTCACGAAATATGTGATAGGTGAACTGGGCTATGAGGATATGACCAAGCAGCTCGAGACGGCGATACACCAATTTGCGAAGCGGCAGATGACTTGGTTCCGAGGCATGGAGCGCAGGGGCTACCCACTGCACTGGATTGACTGGAGGCTGAGCGGAGAAGAATTTGTATCGGAAGCGCTTGGGCTGCTACGTCAACAAGAAGATGAAAAAACAAATGACAACACAAATCAATAGAAATGAACAAAATCGTAATTTCGGCCGCTGCTTTGGCACTGGCCACAACAAGCATTATGGCATCAGCACAGCAGAATTTCAGCTACAACGTGGACCGCTTTGCCGACATAGAGGTGCTGCGTTATCAGGTACCCGGTTTTGAGCAGCTCTCGCTCAGCCAAAAGAAACTGGTGTATTACCTCAGCGAGGCCGCGCTTCAGGGCCGCGACATACTTTTCGACCAAAACGGAAAGTATAACCTCGCTATTCGCACCACACTGGAGCGCATCTACACGAGTTACAAGGGCGACAAGAACTCGAAAGAATTTAAGGGACTGGAGAAATACTTGAAGCAGGTGTGGTTTGCCAACGGCATACATCACCACTACTCGATGGACAAGTTTGTGCCCGACTTCAGCGCGAAGTTCTTTGCTGCCGAGGTGAAGAAACTTGGCAAGAAACAACTCCCTCTCGCCAAGGGACAGAGTGTGGAGGCCTTCATTGAGGAGATAGTGCCGGTGATATTCGACCCCAAGGTGATGGCAAAGCGCGTGAACCAGGCCGATGGCGTGGATTTGATACTCACCTCGGCATGCAACCTCTATGAGGGCGTGACACAGCAGGAAGTGGAGGACTACTATGCCAAGCTGAAAGACCCGAGCGACCCGACTCCAATTTCCTACGGACTTAACTCTCGACTGGTGAAGGAGAACGGACGGATAGCCGAGCAGGTGTACAAGATAGGCGGACTCTACTCGCCGGCAATCGAGAAGATTTGCATGTGGCTGGAAAAAGCCTCGCATGTGGCCGAGAATGCCGAGATGAAGGCCTATATCGACAAGCTCGTGGAGTTTTATGCCACCGGCAGCCTCAAGGCATTTGATGAATACTCAATACTATGGGCCGAGGAGACAAAGAGCGACATCGACTTTGTGAACGGCTTCATAGAGTCGTATGGCGACCCGCTGGGCATGACAGGGTCGTGGGAGAGCCTTGTGAACTTCAAGAACAAGCAATCGTCGGTGCGCACACAGCTAATCAGCGACAACGCACAGTGGTTTGAGGACAACTCGCCGGTGGAGAGCCGCTTCAAGAAAGAGAAGGTGAAAGGCGTGAGCGCCAAGGTGATTACGGCAGCCATACTTGCCGGCGACTGCTACCCATCGACGCCAATAGGCATCAACCTGCCCAACGCCAACTGGATTCGCGCCGCTCACGGCTCGAAATCGGTGACACTGGAGAACATCACCGATGCCTACGACAAGGCAGCGCAGGGCAACGGCTTCAATGAGGAATTTGTGTATTCCGACTATGAGCGTGGGTTGATGAAGCAATATGGCTCGCTGGCCGACAACCTGCACACCGACCTCCACGAGTGCCTCGGCCACGGCTCGGGCAAGCTGCTGCCTGGAGTTGACCCCGATGCACTGAAGGAACACGGGTCGACGCTTGAGGAGACCCGCGCCGACCTCTTCGCTCTCTACTACCTTGCCGACGCGAAGCTCGTGGAGCTTGGCATACTTCCCAACGCCGAAGCCTACAAGGCCGAATACTACAAATATGTGATGAACGGCCTGATGACCCAGCTCACGCGCATAGAGCCGGGTAAGGACATAGAGGAGGCGCACATGCGCAACCGCCACATCATCACCAAGTGGGCCTACGAGAAAGGCAAGGCCGATAATGTGATAGAATTTGTGAAGCGCGACGGCAAGACCTACGTGCGCATCAACGACTACGACACGCTGCGCAAGCTCTTCGGCGAGCTGCTTGCCGAAGTGCAGCGCATTACATCGACAGGCGCCTA
>CAMGFF010000185.1 GCA_946055125.1 uncultured Prevotellaceae bacterium
CGGCACACTGGTATCAATCGCCACGCTCATCGTCACCATCACCAAGAAATAGCCCGACGCCCACAAGCCAACGACATCAAAAAGGAGACAGACGCCCCCCTGTGAGTGCCTGTCTCCTTTTCTTTTCGCATACACCGCTACAATAATTGCGCTACCGTGGATTCTCCTCAAGGAACTTGCGCACTGCGGCGGTGAAAGCCTCCCAGTAGAGCTCGGTCTTGCGCTCTCCCACGCCATAGAGTGTGGAGAATGCCGCCTTTGTCACCGGCTTCTCGGCTGCTATCACCTCGAGCACGCGGTCGCTGAACACGATGTAAGGTGGCACGCCTTGCTTCTTTGCCACGGCATATCGCAGTTCCTTGAGCCGAGATATTAGTTTCTCATTCACAGGCACGTCCACCGGCAGGCGTCCCTGCTCCTTGGCTTTCTCAGCCTTAGTCTTCTTGCTGAAGCTGCGGTCGTACTCAAATTTCGACAGCTGAACTTGCCGCATGGAGTGCAGAATGTCGCGCCCATAGTCGGTGATGCGCAGGTGGTTGGCCTCCTCATAGGCCACATCGATGATTCCAAGCTGTAGCATTTGCAGCAAGTAGGCGTTCCACTCGGCAAACGAGAGGTTGCGCCCCACGCCGTAGGTCTTCAGCCGGTCATATCCCCGCGCTGCTATTTCGGCCTTGCGCGAGCCTCGCAGTATGTCGATTATCGTGGTGATTCCCTCTTGCTGGTTCACTCGCGCAATGGCACTGAGAGCCATCTGGCATATCACAGTGCCGTCGATGCGCTCGGGCGGATTGAGGCACACGTCGCAGTTGCCACAGTCGCACTCCAAGCGCTCATTGAAGTAGCTCAGGAGGATGCGACGGCGACACACACCGGCCTCGGCGTATTGCTGCATGCGCCGCAGCTTCTCGATGTTAACCGTAGCCTGCCCAGACTCCTTGGCAAAGCTCATCAGTGTTGCCACATCGGAGAAGGAGTAGAACATTAGCGTGTCGGCCGGCAGCCCGTCGCGCCCGGCACGGCCTATCTCCTGGTAGTATCCCTCCATGTTGCGCGGCATGTTGCTGTGCACCACCCAGCGCACGTTGCTCTTGTTGATGCCCATGCCAAATGCTATGGTTGCGCAAATAATGGTGATGTCGTCGTTGAGGAAGTCGCGCTGCACCTTCTCCTTGACCGCAGTTGCCATTCCGGCATGAAACGGAGCGGCGTTATATCCCATCTGCTTGAGTTGCTGCGCCATTTTCTCCACATTGGCACGGCTAAGGCAATAGATGATGCCGCTCTGCCCCTTGTGGCGGTCGATGAAGCGCACCAGTGCCCGCATCTTGTCCTTGCCGCTCAGGTTTCGCACCACATTGAGCGAGAGATTGGGGCGGTTGAATGAGGCTATGAACATTCGCGCGTCGGGAATGTGAAGCTGCTTCACTATGTCGTCGCGCGTCAGGCGGTCGGCAGTGGCGGTGAGGGCCATTATCGGCACCTTGGGAAAACGCTGCTTGAGCTGCGACAGCCGGGAATACTCGGGGCGGAAATCGTGCCCCCACTGCGAGATGCAGTGCGCCTCGTCGATGGCTATAAGGCTTATGTTCATGTCGGCCGCCCATGTGTCGAGCTCTGTGAGAAGTCGCTCAGGTGATATATATAGCAGCTTGATGTGCCCGGCATACACCTCATCAATCACCTCGCGGTTGTAGGCCTCGCTCTGCGTACTGTTGACGGCCGCGGCCGGGATTCCATTGGCTTGGAGAGCATCCACCTGATCCTTCATGAGGGCCAGCAGCGGACTCACCACTATAGTGCAGCCCTCGCTGATAAGAGCCGGAATCTGGAAGCAAATCGACTTGCCGCCTCCCGTGGGCATCAGCACCACGGCATCTCGCCGGTTCATCACACATTCAATCACATCGAGCTGCATGGGATAGAAACTCGAATACCCATAAAACCGCTTCAGCACAGCAAGTGCCTTCTGTCTTACATTCTCCATAGTTCTTTTATCAGTTAGGAGTGAGGAGTGAGGAGTGAGGAGTGAGGAGTTAGGAGTTATTAGTGAGGAGTGAGGAGTGAGGAGTGTGGAGTGAGGAGTGTGGAGTGGGGAGTGGGGAGTGTGGAGTGATTAGTGGGGAGTGCTCAAATATCTGCTATCTAATATCTAATAACTAATATCTAATCACTAATATCTGCTATCTAATATCTGTCAGAAGGCGTTCTTCTCACCTCGTATGGCATTATACACGGTGAGGAACACTATCTTGAAGTCGAGCATCATGTTCCAGTTCTCGGCATACCACACGTCGTATTCCACCCGCTTCTCCATCTGCCACAGATGCTCGGTCTGGCCGCGCAAGCCGTTCACTTGCGCCCAGCCGGTGATGCCGGGCTTTATTGTGTGGCGCAGCATATATTTGTCGATGAGCGCACTGTAGTCCTCGGTGTGCTTCACCATGTGCGGACGCGGCCCCACTATCGACATATCGCCACGCCACACGTTGAAAAACTGTGGCAGCTCATCGATACTCGTACGGCGCAGGAAGTCGCCAAAGCGCGTCTTGCGCGGGTCGTTGCGCGTGGCCTGCACACGGTCGCTCTCCTTGTTCACCCTCATGGTGCGGAACTTGTAGCACCAGAACTCCTTGCCACGGTAGCCGGTGCGCTTCTGGCTGAAGAATATCGGTCCCGGCGACGACAGCTTGATGCCTATGCCCACCGGAATGAGCACCAAGGGCGAGCATATCAGCACTATCGTGCTCACCACCAGGTCGAAGATGCGCTTGGCCATGCGGTTGGCTATGTTGTTCAGTGGATTGGGGCGCACGCTGAGTATGGGTATGTTGCCCACCGACGACAGCTCGAATTTCCTTGCCAGCTGCTTATTGAACTGCGGCACGAAATAGAAGTCGATGGCATTGTTCTCGGCAAGCTTTATCATTCGCGCCATTATCTCCTCATTGGATATGGTGCAATACATCTCATCTATCGTGTTCTCCTTCACAAATTGCTCCACGCTATCGAGCCGCCCGGCGTAACCGGCTATTGAGCGGTTGTTCTTGTTGTCGTCGAATATTCCCTCTATGCGGTAGCCATAGCCACGGTCGCCCGTCATCTCCTCTACAAGATGATGCGCCATGCCTCCGGCTCCTATTATGATGATGCGCTTGAAGTTGAAGCCATGCGTGCGGTAGAGCTTCAGCACCTTCTTCGACACTATCCACCACGCACACAGCACCACGGCAAACGCGCTGAAGAACTTCGCATACTTCATGGGCGGCACCTCAATGTCGACAAACGAAATCATCGCTATCGCCACTGCCGCAAAGATTATCACCGTGCGAAGCGCCTCAATGGCTATGCGGTCGGCAAACACCGTGCGCCGCTCATGTATGCGCGAGGCAAAGGTTTCCACTATCAGGAATGCGCCATTGAGCAACAGCCAAATGGGCTTGGAGAAAAAGACACTACCGCCAACGCACAAGTAGAGCGTGAAAAACAAAGCATTGAGCACGGCAAAATCCACCATCGTGAATATGCCGCGCAAAAACTGCCCATATCGTCCTTTCTTGCTCACGCCTTTTCTTAATTCCTTTTTATTTATCTTAAAAACGCCCCACCGGGCGTGAATATTGTGTGCCTGTTCACATTATTTTACCCTGAAATTTCCACGGCTCGCGCTTGTAGTTCTCACGTCCTGTTATGCTCACCGCTCCGTCCTTGCCAAAAGCTATCTCAAGCTCCACGGCACTCACCCAGTTCACATATTCGAGCTTCAGGCGCAGTGCCTTTCGGCTCTTCCAGGCATAGCTCCCTGCCACCACAAAGTGAGGGTCGATGCCATTGAAGCGGCCGCGCGGCGCAATGGAGTAAGGTGGAGGCACCTTGGTGCCGACCTTGAGCCACTTGCGGTGGCCCAGCGCCAGGGCCGCGCTCGAGCCATCGGCATAGCGCAACAAGGCAGTCATTTCGCCACGTCGCTGCGTGAGAGTGATCCCGGCTATGCCCAGCGGATTCTCGCCGGTCACGATGCCGAGCGTGTCGCCCTCGGCCATCATTGGGCTGCCGGCCTTCCCGGCTGGCATGGCAAGGCAATAGGTGGCGGGCTTTGTGGCAGCCACGGCTTCCAGGGGCTCATCTTGCACCGCCGGCAGCAGCAGGCGCCACACCAGCTCGCGCTGCTTGCGTCCGTTGCCCAGCGTGCACTCGGTGATTACCACCACCACATCCTTCACAGGCTCCACGAGAATGTATTGCCCCAGCGCGCCATCGGCACGGAATGCCGTGGGATGCTCACACCGCCACGTCTGGTAGCCATAGTCGCACGGAGCCACAGCTACCTGCGACCGCGTCATCTCCCTCACCCACTCGGCCGGGATGAGCTGCCTTCCCTCCCACTCACCGCCGTGCGACAGCAGCACGCCCATCTTGGCGAGCGACTCGGGCTTTATGTGCAGCCCCCAGCCCCCCGTGTTGTAGCCCTCGGGGCTTACCTCCCAGCACGCATCGTCGATGCCCATTGCCGCCAGCAGCTTCTCCTGCAGATAATCGAGAAGCCTCTTCCCGGTCACCTTGGTCACGATGGCCGAGAGCACATAGCTGCACATCGAGTCGTAGCGGAACACCTCGCCCGGCTTCTGCACCGGCTTGCCCAGATAGGTGGCGAGCCATGCGTCGGTGTGGTTGCGCAAGGTCCAGTCGGGCACAATGCCGGCAGTCATCGTGAGCAGGTCGCGCACGGTAATAGCAGCAAGCTCGGGTGAAACCTCGGCAGGCAGAGCCTCGGGGAAAAACGTGGCCACGCGGTCGGTGAGCCTAAGCCTGTTGTCGGCGATGGCAAGCCCCACGCCCACAGCCACAAAGGTCTTCGAGCAGGAGTACATCGTGTGGCGATACTCCGGTCCGAAAGGCTCAGGATAAGCCTCACCAATCACCTTGCCGTGCCGCAGCACCATCACACTGTGAATCTCAGTGTCGGGCAGAGCCATAAGCGAGTCGATGAGCGCAGCCACCACGCCCGATGGCACACCCTCGGCCTCGGGCGAGGTGCGCTCGAGTGCAGCCGCAGCCACACCTTGCAGCCACAGCCCCACAAGCGTCGCAATCAAAACAATCCTCTTCATAAAGCTAAAAAATATCACCCCGGCACCATCAACG
>CAMGFF010000186.1 GCA_946055125.1 uncultured Prevotellaceae bacterium
GCTTCAAGTTTAATTTGCTCAACCTGAATATGGGCGTGGCGGTGCATATTTAGGTTAGAGGTTAGAGGGGGGAAAGAATTTTTTTGAGAAAAGAAAGAAATGTTGATGATGAGAAATAAATTTAGCCTGATGGCAATGCTTGTGGCTGTGGCTTTGGCGCTTGTGGCCACTTCGTGCCTCAAGAATGATATTCCTTATCCCGTGGTGGAGGCTGAGTTCCTCTCGCTCACGGTCGATGGGCAGACGGCTCCGGCAACTATCGATGCGAAGAACCGCGTGGTGACTGTTCACCTGAGTGAGCAGGTCGACATAAAGCGTGTGAACATCACGGGCTATGAGCTCACCGAGGGCGCGGAGCTGTCGGGCGAGCTGATGGGGCTTATCGACCTGTCGCGCGACTGCATTATCACGCTAAGTATCTACCAGGACTACAAGTGGCGCATCACTGCCACGCAGCCCATTGAGCGCTACTTCACCGTGGAGGGCCAGGTGGGCGCGACCGTAATCGATGAGCAGGCACGCCGCATGGTGGCCTATGTGCCGCGAAATATCGGCAACCGTGCCGTGAAGGTGAAGACGCTTAAGATTGGTCCAGCCGACGTGACGACCATGGAGCCCGACCTCACCGGGCAGACGGTGAATTTCTCATCGCCCAAGCGCGTGCAGGTGAAATATCACGACCAGGAGAAGCAGTGGACGCTCTATGTGGAACCCACCGATGTGGCTGTCGACGTGAGCCGCGTGGATGCCTGGACGAAAGTGGCGTGGGCCTACGGAACGGCTCAGGAGGGCAAGGACAATGGCTTTGAATATCGCAAGGCCGGCGCCGAGGAGTGGAACCGCGTGCCACGGGAGTGGCTCACGGTGAGCGGCGGCAGCTTCAGCGCGTGCATTCGCAACCTTCAGCCCACCACCTCCTATGAGGTGCGGGCCTACAGCGACAGCGACTTCTCGCCCATAACCACCATCACCACCCAAGATGTGCAGGAAATACCCAACATGAGTTTCGACGACTGGTGGCTCGACGGCAAGGTGTGGTGTCCCTGGGCCGAGGGCGGAACCTCTACGTGGGACACCGGCAACAAGGGAGCCACGACCCTGGGCGACAGCAACTCCCTGCCCTCGACCGACACCTGGAATGGCAAGGCCGGCTACTCGGCCGAGCTCAACACGCGATTTGTGGGCATTGGCATCGTGGGCAAGCTAGCGGCGGGCAACATCTACACCGGCGAGTATCGCAGGACCGACGGCACCAATGGCATCCTCGGCTTCGGCCGCCCATTCACCGGCCGCCCGACGAAGCTGCGTGGGCACTACAAGTATCACTGCGTGAACATAAGCCACTCGAGCGACGATGCCTATAAGTACCTCATAGGCCGGCCCGACACAATGTCGGTCTACATCGCGCTCACCAACTGGAGCGAGCCTTACGAGATACGCACCCGCCCCACCAACCGCCAGCTCTTCGACAAGAACGACCCCTCGGTGATAGCCTACGGCGAGTTCACGCTGGGCAGCAGCATGGAGCAGTGGAGCGACTTCACAATCGATATCGACTACCGCCGCACCAACGAGGAACCCACGCATGTGGTGATAGTGGTGTCGGCCAGCAAGTATGGCGACTTCTTCACCGGCGGCAGCGGCAGCACGCTGTGGGTCGACGATTTCACGCTGGAGTGGGATTATTGAGCAAATAATCACGTTTTTATTTGCTTTTCCGCTCGCCTTGCACTATTTTTGGATAAAATAGGCTTCGGCTCGGGAGAAGCAAATTAAAAACTTGCGTTTTTATTTGCTTTTCCGCTCGCCTTGCACTATTTTTGCTAAAAAATTTTATTATTAACGCTACTAAAAGAGAAAGAAAGTTACAAGAGATGAGAAGATGGCGCATTGAAGACAGTGCGGAGCTCTACAACATAAGTGGGTGGGGCTTGAAGTATTTCTCTATCAACGAGAAAGGCCATGTGGCTGTTACGCCACGCGAGGATTGTGCTCCGGTGGATTTGAAGGAGGTAATCGATGAGCTGCAGGTGCGCGACATCACGTCGCCGGTGCTGCTGCGTTTCCCCGATATTCTGGATAATCGCATCGAGAAGATTTCGCGCTGCTTTAAGCAGGCCGCCGAGGAATATAACTACAAGGGCGAGAATTTTGTGGTATATCCTATCAAGGTGAACCAAATGCGCCAGGTGGTGGAGGAGATTGTGGGCCACGGCAGCAAGTTCAATATCGGACTTGAGGCGGGCTCGAAGCCTGAGCTCCATGCCGTGCTTGCCATCAACATTGCCGGCCCGTCGATAATAGTGTGCAATGGCTACAAGGACGAGAACTATGTGGAGCTTGCCCTGCTCGCGCAGAAGATGGGCCGCCGCATCTACCTTGTGGTGGAGAAGCTCAATGAGCTCAAGCTCATTGCCGACATTGCCAAGCGCCTCAACATAAGGCCCAACGTGGGCATCCGCATCAAGCTATCGAGCTCGGGCAGCGGCAAGTGGGAGGAGTCGGGGGGCGACCAAAGCAAGTTTGGCCTCAACTCGAGCGAGCTGCTCCAGGCTCTTGCCCTGCTTGAGAAATACAAGATGCAGGACTGCCTCAAGCTCATCCACTTCCACATAGGGAGCCAGATTACCAAGATACGCCGCATAAAGAACGCGCTGCGCGAGGCCACGCAATTCTATGTGCAGCTCTCGAAGATGGGCTTCGACATCGACTTTATCGACATTGGCGGCGGCCTGGGCGTGGACTACGACGGCACCCGCAGCAGCGCCAGCGAGAGCAGCATGAACTACTCCATCCAGGAGTATGTGAACGACTCGGTGTCGCAGCTCGTCGACGTGTGTGAGAAGAACAACCTGAAGCAGCCCAACATCATCACCGAGTCGGGCCGCTCGCTCTCGGCGCATCACTCGGTGCTCATCTTTGAGGTGCTCGAGACCACGGCATTGCCTGAGTGGAACGACGACGTGGACACCATCTCCGACAACGACCATGAGCTCGCTCGCGAGCTCTACGACATATGGGACAAAATCAACCAGCCACGCCTCTTCGAGAGCTGGCACGATGCCTTGCAGATACGCGAGGAGGCGCTCGACCTCTTCAGCCTCGGCTTGCTCGACTTGCGCACCCGCGCCTTGATAGAGAAGCTGTTCTGGTCGATAGCACGCGATGTGAACGCCATCACCCAGGAGATGAAGCACGCGCCCGAGGAGTTCCGCAAGGTGAGCCGCATGCTTCCTGAGAAATACTTCTGCAACTTCTCGCTCTTCCAGTCGCTACCCGACTCGTGGGCCATCGACCAGGTGTTTCCCATCATGCCTATTTGCCGGCTCGACGAGAAGCCCACGAAGATGGCCACGCTGCAAGACATCACCTGCGACAGCGACGGCAAGATAGCCAATTTCATATCGCCCCACGGCGTGAGCAGCGCGCTGCCGGTGCACGCGCTCAAGGGCAACGATGCCTATTACCTTGGCGTGTTTCTTGTGGGTGCCTACCAGGAGATTCTCGGTGATATGCACAACCTCTTTGGCGACACCAATGCGGTGCACATAAGCGTGTATAAGGACCACTATGAAATCGACCAGGTGATTGATGGCGAGACTGTTGCCGAGGTGCTCGACTATGTGCAGTATAGCCCCAAGAAGCTTGTGCGCAACGTGGAGACGTGGGTAACTCACTCGATGAAGACCGGCAAGATTACTCCGGAGGAGGGCCGCGAGTTCCTGAGCAACTATCGCTCGGGCCTCTATGGCTACACTTATCTGGAGAAGGATTGAGCTGTGGGCTGATTTCTTGGATGGACAAAACTTTTGCTATGAGATATTTCATGCGACTGGCCTACAATGGCGCCTGCTACCATGGGTGGCAGGTGCAGCCTCACGCCGTCACGGTGCAGGAGTGCATTGAGCGTGCCCTCACCACCGTGATGCGCTCGCCCATTGCCGTGACCGGGGCCGGCCGCACCGATGCCGGTGTGAATGCGGCGATGATGGTGGCGCACTTCGACGCTCCAGCACCGATTGCCGACGTAGGGCTGCTCCTGCGGCAGCTCAACAGCATTCTGGGCCGCGACATCGCAATCTACGACATCTATCCCGTTGCCCCCGACGCTCACGCCCGCTTCGATGCCACCAGTCGCACCTACAAATATTTTGCCACGCTCACCAAGTCGCCTTTCAACTATCCTTTCACATGGTATTGCCGCACGCCGCTCGACTTTGAGCTGATGAATGAGGCCGCACGGCGAATGATGGACTACACCGACTTCACCAGCTTCAGCAAGCTGCACACCGACGTGGCCACCAACAACTGCCGCATCACTCACGCGCGGTGGGAGCGGGAACAGGACGGCCGGTGGGTGTTTACCGTGACTGCCGACCGCTTCCTGCGCAACATGGTGCGGGCCATCGTGGGCACGCTTGTGGAGGTGGGGCGGCACCACATCACAGTGGAGGAGTTTTGCAAGATTATTGAGAAGAAAGACCGCTGCTCTGCAGGTACCTCCATGCCGGGCAATGCGCTGTTTCTGTGGGAGGTAACTTATTAGGCTATGAAAGTGATTAGGCGGATATTGGTGATTCTCGTGGCAATGCTTGCCGCAGTGCCGGCTTGGAGCGAGACGCTGCGCTGGGAGCGCTACAACCTCACATTTGATGTGCCCGACGGCGGCATGGTGACCCACCGGACCTCCACCGCCTATGAGCTGCAGTGGCACGACCTCACTTTCTCCATACGCCTTTTCGACAAGAGCGGAGCCGACGACGACTTCCTGAAATACACCCTGCGCAAAGACGCATCGGGCTACAACATGTGGGACACCAAGCTCGCCAAGAGCAAGATAAGCGGCTTCAAGGGCTACACCCTCACAGGCACGCTGCCCGATGGCTCACGCGCCAGCCTCACCATGATAACATCAAAAAAGACCAATCTGCTCGTGCAAATCGAGATTAACCACTACGAGGGCGACGAGCAGCGCGTGGCGGCAATCCTCAAGAGCCTCACCGAGGGCAAGAAGCCCCAAAAGGCCGAAAAGCCAAAGAAGCCCAAAAAGCAGAAACCCGCAGCCAAGCCCGGCACGCAATCCACCCCCACCACCCTCTACGAAATATGAGCAGCCACCGCATAGGGAAGCAGGTGTAGGGTACA
>CAMGFF010000187.1 GCA_946055125.1 uncultured Prevotellaceae bacterium
CCTGCGCCATGCGCTTGGTCTTCTGGTCGAGCCACGAGGAGTAGTTGCCCTTCCATGGAATACCCTCACCACGGTCGAGCTCAAGAATCCAGCCGGCCACATGGTCGAGGAAGTAGCGGTCGTGGGTGATAGCAATCACCGTGCCAGCATATTGCTGGAGGTGCTGCTCGAGCCAGTCGATCGACTCGGCGTCGAGGTGGTTGGTAGGCTCGTCGAGGAGGAGGATGTCGGGTTGCTGAAGCAAGAGGCGGCACAGAGCCACGCGGCGGCGCTCACCACCCGAGAGAGTGGCAATCTTCTGGTCCTCGGGCGGACAGCGCAGCGCGTCCATGGCGCGCTCGAGCTTGTTGTCGATGTTCCAGGCATCGCAGGCGTCGAGCTTATCCTGAAGCTCGGCCTGGCGGGAGATTAGTTTATCCATTTTTTCGGGGTCGTCGAGCACGTCGGGGTCGCCGAAGCTCTCGTTCACCTTGTCGAACTCGGCGATGAGGTCGAGCACATGCTGCATGCCCTCCTGCACCACCTCCTTCACGGTCTTGTCGGGGTCGAGCTTAGGCTCCTGCTCGAGGTATCCCACCGAATATCCGGGGGAGAACACCACTTCGCCCTGATATTGCTTCTCAATGCCGGCGATAATCTTGAGGAGCGTAGACTTACCTGCGCCGTTGAGACCGATGATGCCAATCTTGGCACCGTAGAAGAAGGAAAGATAGATGTCCTTCAACACCTGTTTCTGCGGTGGATAGATTTTGCTCACACCCACCATCGAGAAAATCACTTTCTTGTCGTCAGCCATAGTTGTAGTAGAAATTTGTCTTGTTGTTACGTATAACCATCCCCCCCTCTTACCTCTTACCTCTTACCTCTTACCCCTTACCCCTTACCTCTTACCTTTAACCTCAGCGCCCTTTGTGCGGTAGTCGCAGTGCACCTTTCCGCGGACAATGTTGTTGAGCTTGCTCTTGATTAGCTGCTTGCGGATTGGGGAGATGTGGTCGATGAACACCTTGCCCTGTAGGTGGTCGCACTCGTGCTGCATTACTCGGGCGAGATAGCCCTCAATCACCTCATCGTGCTCGGTAAAGTTCTCGTCGAGCCACTTGATGCGGATTTTCTCGGTGCGAGTCACGCCCTCGTAGATTCCGGGCAGGCTGAGGCAGCCCTCGTCGCGCGAGAGGCGCTTGCCATCGTCGAGCACGGTAATCTCGGGGTTGATAAGCACATACTTAGCCTCTTCGAGCTCGGGAAAAGAATCCTTGAGGACCGAAGCGTCGATATACACAATGCGGGCGCTCACACCCACCTGCGGGGCGGCGATGCCAATGCCCTCGGAGGCATACATCGTGGCCTTCATATTCTCGATGAGAGAGCCGAGCCCCTCATAATCGGGGGTTACGGTATCGGCCACACGGCGAAGCACCGGCTGGCCATAAAGATAAATCGGTAGTATCATTGAATTAAAAAAGTAGTTTCTCCAGTTAAAAACATTGCCTTTATAGGCCGGTGGTGCTGCTTGCGAGGTAATCATTGAGGATTATCGCGGCGGCAATGGCATCGACCACCTCCTTGTTGCGGCGGTCGTGCTTCTTCATGCCGCCGTCGAGCATGGCACGGTGTGCGAGCGTGGAGGTGAAACGCTCGTCCCACATCACCACGGGCATCGTGGGCATCACCTTGCGCAGGCGGTTGAGGAACGGCTCAAGCCACTTCATGCTCTCCGATGGCTCGCCATTGAGCTGCCGAGGCAAGCCCACCACGATTTTGTCCACCTGCTCGCGCCCGGTGTAGGCCTGCAAGTAGTCGATAAGCGTGTGTGTGGCCACGGTGGTCAGCCCATTGGCCACAATCTGCAGGGGGTCGGTCACAGCTATGCCGCTGCGCTTGCGCCCGAAGTCGATTGCCAGAATACGTCCCATAATGCAAAATTACACATAATCCACGAGATATTCAGCCACTTGCGGCGAAAAAACGCTCAACGTGACATTTTTTTTGGGAAAACAGTGGGAAATCGCACAAAATGAGGGTGTGCGACCAAGCATTGTTGGACTATTCGCACACCCCGAAGCACTACCACAAAATTAATTTTTTATCAGTATCAAGAATTTCTAAAGCAATATAACAGACTCTGTGTGGAATCAATGCTCACCATGGCGCTTGCCCGCGCAATGCACGGCTGCGCCATTTCGTTGCAAATATAGGAATTAAAAGAATAGTATGCAATATTTACCCCCCCCGAATTAATTTTTCTTAACCTTTGATTAAAGGCCGTTCATCGTACCCTGGAGGCCATTTCCTGACACCAAACAGCAAAAAAAGGCGACTAAAAAGCTTGGGAACGCACCTATGTACGCTCCCAAGCATTATTCACAGCGATTAAAAGAATTTATCGCTTCTTTTCAATTTTTAGCTTATTTACACATTTTTTATTTTAGCTCAAAATCCACCGAGGAGCGCACATCGTCGGCGGCAGCGGCAATGTGGGCAGTGAACACACCCGGCTCGGCCACCCACTTGTGGGCAGTGGCGTCGAAGAAGCTGAGAGCCTGCTTTGCGATGGTGAACTTCACCGTCTTGGTCTCGCCGGGAGCGAGCGACACTTTCTCAAATCCCTTGAGTTCCTTGGTGGGACGGTCGACGGTGCACTTCTTGTCGGTTATATAGAGCTGCACCACCTCGGCGCCGGCGCGCGAGCCGGTGTTGGTGACATCGATGCTCACAGTGAGCGAGCCGTCGGCGTTGATGGTCTTGGCCGAAGCCGTGGCCTTGCCATACTTGAACGTGGTGTAGCTCAGGCCGTGGCCGAAGGCGAAGAGCGGACGAATCTTCTTGGTGTCGTACCAGCGGTAGCCCACATATATCCCCTCGGTGTATTTCTCATCGAGAATAGGCGAGCCATCGCCGCGCGGCACGCCGGGATACTGGTTCACATCGCCCGAGGCATGAGCGGGCGAGTCGGAGAGCTTCACCGGGAAAGTCATGGGCAGCTTGCCCGAGGGGTTCACCTCGCCGAAGAGCACATCGGCAATGGCATGGCCGGCCTCGGAGCCTATGAACCAGGCCTGGACGATGGCCGGCACCTTTTTCACCCAAGGCATGGCCACGGCGTTACCCGACACGTTGACCACCACAAGGTTCTTGCTGACGGCGGCAAGAGCCTCAATCACGCGGTCCTGGCCGTAGGGAAGCTCCAGGCCTGCGCGGTCGCTGTCCTCGCAGTCCTGATGAGCCGACTTGTTGAGACCGCCCACGAAGATCACATAGTCGGCAGCACGAGCAGCCTCCACAGCCTCGGCGATAAGAGCCTCGGGAGTGCGGTCGTCATTTAGGTTCTGGCCTGTGACCACACCATTATACTCACCGGAGGGGTCGCCCACATAACCGCGGGCATACACCACCTCGGCGCGGCCGGCCACAGCCTCACGTATACCGTCGAGAGGCGAGATCTCGCGCTGCACCTTGAGCGAGGAGCTGCCGCCGCCCACGGTCATCATCTTAATTGCATTCTCACCCACCACGAGGATTTTCTTCGAGGCCTCGTCGACGTTGATGGGCAGAGTGTTGTTCTTGTTCTGGAGCAGCACTATTCCCTCGGCACCAATGCGGCGGGCAGCCTGGTAGTGCTCGTCGCTGCACAGTGAGCCCCAGGGGCGGCGGCGATTCATCTCGGTGCGGAAGATCAGCCGCAGCACTCGGCGCACCTTGTCGTTGAGCACCTCCTCGCTTGCCTTGCCGCTGCGCAGAGCGTTGAGATAGGGATTGGCGAGATAGTAGTTGTCGTAGGCGTTGCTCACGCCGTTGGTGAGGCCGTCGGTCCAGCTGCCAAACTCCATGTCGAGGCCATTGGTGATTGCCTGCGGCGTTTCGTGCACGCCGCCCCAGTCGCTCACCACAGCGCCGTCGAAGCCCCACTCACCCTTCAGGATGTCGAGGAGCAGGTACTTGTTGGTGCATGCGTGCTGGTCCTTGTAGCGGTTGTAGGCAGCCATGATAGTCCAGGCTCCACCCTCCTGCACGGCAGCCTTGAAGGCCGGGAGGTAGATTTCATAGAGGGTGCGGTCGTCGACAATCACATTGGTGGTGTGGCGGTTGATTTCCTGGTTGTTGAGGGCATAGTGCTTCACGCAGGCAGCCACGCCGTTGCTCTGCACGCCCTGCACATAGGGCACCACCATCTCGGCGGCGAGATAAGGGTCCTCGCCCATATACTCAAAGTTGCGGCCATTGAGCGGGGTGCGGTAGATGTTCACGCCCGGGCCCAGGATAACGGTCTTGTTGCGATAACGAGCCTCTTCACCAATTGAGATACCATAGAGCAGCGAAGCCTCCCTGTTCCACGAGGCCGCGAGGCATGTGAGAGCCGGGAAAGCCACACAGGAGTCGTTGGTCCAGCCAGCCTGGTCCCACTCGTCCCACTTCACCTCAGGGCGAATACCGTGAGGGCCATCGGTCATCCACACCTCGGGAATGCCCAGGCGCTTCACACCCGGGGAGCAGAACTTCGACTGAGCATGGCACACGGCCACCTTCTCCTCGAGAGTCATGCGGCTGAGGGCATCCTCCACCCGCTCCTCAATGGGCTTGCGGTCGTTGAGATACACGGGAACCTGGCTGGAAGCCACAGGTTGCTTGGGAGGACGGGCGTGGAAGCCCTGCGCCGAGGTCTCGGCCGCAACACTCAGCAAGCCCAGAAGGAGGGCTGCTGAAAAAGCTAATTTCTTCATGCTTTTGAAAAAAGTTTAAGTTAATGAAGGGTTTATTACTCTGTATGGTAAATTGGTCGTCGTTGTCGTCGTTTGTGTAGTCACACCGCCATCGTGCGTGGGCAGCGCGATTGTGAGTGCAAAAGTAGGCATTTTCCCGAAAAATAACAAGCAAAGCAAGCACACAAATTATCAAAACATAGCCAATGAGCCATGATGTTGGGGAAATTTTGCAGTGGTTTGTGGTGATAAATGGATAATTATAGCCATGTTTGCCGACAAATAGTATCTAACCAAAATCATAATGAGCTACGATAGAACCCAACCTATCGCGCCTCCACGAGGAGGGGCGCGGCATGGGTCCTTTGTCGGGTGGAAAGTGACTTTTTAGTGGAGGCCGCGGGGCTGAGCCGGGGTATCGTTGCGGGAAAAAATGGTGCG
>CAMGFF010000188.1 GCA_946055125.1 uncultured Prevotellaceae bacterium
ATCTGTTAATCGTAACTTCCAAAGAGGCTTACCTTTAGTCAATTCAGGCATACCACGTCTTTCCAGAATGTTGTAGTATGCTTTATGATTGGATGAAACTTCGTTGTTATACATAATTTCCTATTATTAGTGGAAGATTAAATCTTGAATACAAATTTACACTATTATTTTGAATAATGTACCGTTGCACAATGATATTTGGCTAACCCAAATATTACGTCGTTTTAAGGGATTTTATTGTTCAATTTGGCCCAAATACCGAGAGCCCTTTCTAAATCGCCTTGTGATATGCAACCGCCCATGGGGGTTAGTCTTTGAGGGAGTGGTAGAGGGTGGAGAAGAGGAGGGGGCGGATGTTGATGGAGTCGAAGGCGGCGTTGTGACGCGTGGGTGAGACGCGGTTGCAGAGGAAGATGAAAATCATGTCGTTGTCGGGGTCAACCCAGAACACGGTGCCGGTGAAGCCCAGGTGGCCGAATGTGGCTGCCGTGGCTTCGCTGCATGTGGGCGACAGGTCTTCATTTTCCTTGTTTGGCTTGTCGAAGCCCAGGCCGCGGCGTGAGTTGGGGCTTTTCTCCTTGCAGAAGGTGTCGACGGTGGCCTGCTTCAGGTAGCGGTCGCCGCCGTAGGTTCCGCCATTGAGCCACATCTGGCACAGCTTGGCGAGGTCGTTGGCATTGGAGAAGAGGCCTGCATTGCCCTGCACTCCGCCTGAGAAGGCGCAAGTCTCGTCGTGCACATGGCCGCGCACAACCTGGCGGCGCAGGAACGTGTCGTACTCGGTGGGGGCAATCTGGGCGCGTGAGAATCGCTCAAGAGGGCGATACATGGTGTGCCATGCGCCAAGTGGGGCGAAGAAGTTCTTCTCCACCCACTCATTATGGGCGGTGTGGGTGAGATTCTCCTCCACGTTCATGAGCAGGCAGAAGTTGAGGCAGCTATACAGGTAGTCCTTGCGTGGGCGAAGCTGGGCATTGTAGATGCGGCTCATGATTGAGTCGTAGGTGCAGCGGCCCACGTAGATTCCGGAGGCAGCCTCGGTGGGCATTGCCTCGGTGGGCTTAGGCGAGGTGATGTCGGTGCGGAGGCGTGCCTTGCGGTTTCCCCATTGCTGTGGCCCTACCTGAATGGAATAGGTGGCATCGCGTCGGCCGCGGAATAGGCTGCCGGTGAAGCTGTCCTTGTCGAGCATGGCGTCGTACATGTTGAGCGAGGCCGGGATGCCCGTTTCGTGGAACAGGAGCTGGCGCAGGGTGATGTCGCTCTTGTCGCCGTCGCGAAGCTGAGGAATGTATTTGCTTGCCTCATCGTCGAGCTCAATCATGCCTCGGTCGTAGAGCTTCATGATTCCCGGCAGTGTGCCTGTGGCCTTCGACACCGAGGCGAGGTCGTAGAGCGTGCCCACGTCGACCGGGGTCTTCGTCTTCCAGTCGGTGGTTCCATAGCTGCGGTTGCACACCACCATTCCGTGACGTGCCACGAGCACCTGGCAGCCGGGGAACGCCTTCTTGTCGATGGCATCGGCCACAATGGAATCTACCTTGGAGAGAAGCGAGCTGCTTATGTTCACCTCCTCGGGAATGGTGTAGCCGAGGCGCGTAGCCTGGAATTTCACACCATCGCCAGCCTTGGCCACGCCTTTCACAGTGACCGGCATGAGGCCGCGGGCGGAGTTTCCGCCGAAGATGGTCTGTGCGGCATAGTCCTGGGCTATGGAGTTGGGGTCGTAGGCAAGCACCACCGAGCGCGATTTCTTCACCACGGCAGCATAGTTCTTGAGCTTGTAGGGGCTGGTGAAGATCACCGAGACAGAGTTCCCGTGCTTTGCTGCGAGCTGCGCCATGGCGTTGCGGCTCTCGGCATTGTCGGCAAGCGCTGCAAGGATTACCACGTCAAAGTCGTTGAGCTTGGAGCTAAGCTGGTGCAGCGACTCGCCCGGCACATAGTTGAAGCGGTGAGTGGCGGCATACATGGCACAGCGGTTCTGGAACATCGACTCCGAGCCATCGGGCGAGCCAATAGTGACCACAGCCACCTTGTGTCGCTCAAGGCGGGTGAGCGGAAGCAGCTTGTGACCGTTCTTTAGCACCGTGATTGCGCCCGCCCACAGGCGGCGCACCACCTTGGCGGCCTCGGGGGAGTTGATTTCATTCTCCACGCTCTCAAGGTCGATATTCTGAGGCTTCGACAGGCCCAGGGCATACTTGAATCGCAGCACCTTGGCGCATCGCTCATTGATTATCGCCTCGCTTATGCGGCCACGCGCCACGGCATTCTTTATGGCAACGATGTCGGTGGGAATGTTGCGCGGTGAGAGCAACATGTCGTTGCCTGCGATTATGGCAGCCACGCAATTCGACTCCTCCATGTCGGCGCCGTTCATGCCGAGGCCATCGGTGAAAGTGAGCCCGTTGAAGCCCATCTCATTGTGTAGCAGTGAGGTGACGTGGGTAGGCGACATCGACGATGGCCCGCGCCGTGGGTCGATTGCCGGCACATAGAGGTGTGCCACCATGATTCCCGAAAGTCCGGCATCGATATACTGGCGGAAAGGCAGCAGCTCACACATCTTCAGCTCCGACAGTGTCTTTTTCACTGTGGGAAGCACCTTGTGGGAGTCGGAGGAGGGGTTGCCGTGTCCGGGGAAGTGCTTAGCCACGGTGAGCACGCCATTATCTTCAAGTCCGCGGGCAAAGGCTATGCCGTGGCGGGCCACCGAATAGGGATTCTCACCAAAGGAGCGCATGCCAATGGCCGGATTGTCGGGATTGTCGTTCACATCGAGCACCGGAGCGAAATTCACATGCACGCCCATGGCGCGGCACTCGCGTGCCATTTCGCGGCCATATTCATAGAGTAGGCGGTCGTCGTCGATGGCACCGAGAATCATGTTCTTGGGAAACGCCGGCGCATCCTTCAGCCTCATAGAGAGCCCCCACTCGGCATCCACCGTGACGAGCAGCGGCACCTGGCTCATAGCCTGGAGCTCATTACAAATCGTGGCCTGCGACGCGATGTCGCCGCTCGAAAACAGCAATCCACCCACCTTGTATTTCTCCACTATACCCTTGGCGGCATCGAACGTGCCGGGCTGGGTGCTGGGAGTGAGGTGCAGCACCATGAGCTGCGCAATCTTCTCATCGAGCGAGAGCCGCGCCATGGTGGTGTCGACCCAGTGGTTCATTGCATCAGTATCTACTCTATTGAGAATCTTTGGCTGCCTGCCGGCAGCTATCATAGTCGCAGCCACGGCAAAGAGCGAGGCTGCCAGCATAAGTTTATTGCGGATATTCATTTCTGTTTCTATAGATATTTTGTGTGGTTTATTTCTTTTCAATCATGCGGGGCTTGCCACTGGCCTTGAGCTTCTTGCCCCTTGCGTCGATGGCCTTCACATAGTGGAGCATGCGCTCGCCAAATTGCTTGCTGTCGCTGTAGAGGCGCTTGCAGCTCGTCATGGGCTCCATGTAGTCGCCTCCGCCGGCGAGGTAGTCGAGGGTGGCAACTCGGTAGCACTTTGCCGGGTTGATATCCTTTCCATTGAGCGTGGCTCGAAGTATCTTGGCGGGCTTGGCAGTGCCCTGGCGGGCATATTCCACCCGGGCTTGGCGGCTCACAATGTCGCCACCACGGCCACCCATCACGGCGAGGGCATCGAGCAATTGCTGCCCGGTCATCTCGAGCACCACAATACTGTTGCGGAAAGGGAACATGGAGTTGATGAGTCCCTCACTCACAGCCCCCTTGGGGAACGACTGGCGTATGCCGCCGGCATTCATTATCGCCATGTCGATTTTCATCGACGAGAACTCGGCAGCGATGTCGAAAGCGGCATCGCCCACGAGATTCCACGCCTGCATCGAGCTATTAGGCATGGCCTCGGCGGTGTGACACACGGTGTGGTTCATGAGCGAGTCGACCTTGGTCTTATAGGGGGCAAGAAACGCCTGCAGAGCGGTGTAGCGCGATGTTCGGCCATCGTAGCGGCTATCCACGGGGAGGAGCTTGTAGCACTCCACGGTGAGGCGGTCGAGGTCGATGGCGGTATAGCCAAGGCTGCGGCCACGGGAGCCGGTCTGAGTGACGAGCACGTTGCGGCCGTCGGCGTTCTTGAGCAGGTGAGGCACGCTCTTGGCCTTAGCCGGATTGATTGTGGTGTGAGAGTGTCCGCCCACCACCATGTCGATGTAATGGCTGCGCTGCACAATCATGTTATCGGTGGGATTATTGTCGCGTCCGCCACTATAGCCCACATGGGTGAGGGCAATCACAAAATCCACATGCTCCACGCGCTTTAGGTAGCAGGCGGTGAGGTCGGCAATCTCGGCAGCATCGGCATATTGCACGCCCACACTGTTCTCAGGGGCAATCATGCCCTCGGGCAGCAAGTTGATGCCCACCACGGCGATGCGGCGACCTGCATATTGCTTTATCACATAAGGCCGGGTGAGCCCTTCGAGCGGAGTGCCCGTGAGGCGGTAATTAGCCGATAGCAGCGGAGTGCGCATCTTGCGGTAGAAACGCGAGATTACGTCCATTCCATTGTCAAACTCATGGTTGCCCATGATACAGGCATCATAGCCGAGGCTGTCGAGCATGGCAGTTTCCACCTCGCCACGAAACATATTGAAATAGACCGTACCTTGCACTGCATCGCCCGCATCGAGAAGAAGAACATTGCGCTCGGCGGCGCGTATGCTGTCGATGAGCGCTCGGCGGCGCATGATTCCGCCCTCGTTGGCCGCATCGGGTTCAATCTGGCTGTGGGTGTCGTTGGTTGAGAGAATCACCAGTCGCTCTGCCAGTGCATAGTAGCAAAACGCTCCAATGGCCAAAGCGGCACCCACTGCCCATATTCTAAATTTTCTGTTCATAATTCACCTAATTTATTAAAGAAGAATAAAAATAAATCATTTGTTGCGAGAGTCGTCAATCACCCAATCAGTGATGGTGTGCTCCTCGGTGCTGAAGTTGATACCCACCTTGATGATAGGCAGCGAGAGCTGCGAGAAGCGCTTGTCGTAGTTCTTCAGCTCAATTTGCTGCATCGCAGCATCGGCAGTGCTGTTGATTTTCAACTCGATGAGATAGAGCGCGTAGCCGGTGCGCATCACTAAGTCGACTCGCCCCTTG
>CAMGFF010000189.1 GCA_946055125.1 uncultured Prevotellaceae bacterium
TGTTATCGCTTGATTATGAGGCGGTAACGCGGACGCACCTGGGTGCGTCCCTACAAGGAGATTCAGCAGCCGGAAAACCGCCACAATCTCCACGCATTCTTGGCTATGATTTCACAGCAGGCACGTTTCGCTCCTACGCCCCATGGCAGCAAGTCCACCCATAAAGCATAGCCGAGAGGCAAGGAGGAATCCCCCGGTGCCGATCACAAAATTCACCGTTTGCTTTGCACCTTGCGATTTATTTCATAACTTTGTGCAATAACACAGAATTTTTTGATAACTAATATCTCAACAAACAACTTAAAATAACTTCTTCTATGGCTACACCACACATTTCGGCCGCCCAGGGCGACTTCGCCAAGACCGTGCTTATGCCGGGCGACCCTCTGAGAGCTAAATACATTGTAGAGAACTTCCTCGACGACGCCAAGCTCGTCACCTCGGTGCGCAACATGCTGGGCTACACCGGCACCTACAAGGGCGTGCGCGTGTCGGTAATGGCAAGCGGCATGGGAATGCCGAGCATAGGCATCTACTCCTATGAGCTTTTCAAGTTCTATGGCGTGGAGAATATTATCCGCATCGGCTCGGCCGGAAGCTACCGCGACTGGCTCAAGGTGATGGACGTGACCCTGGCCCGCACCGCCGTGAGCCGCTCTTCCTATGCTCTTGTGCAGGGTGGCTGCACCGCCACGAGCATTGAGCCAAGCCCCGAAATCAACAACCTCATCATCGCTAAGGCCGCTGAGCTTGGCATAGAGTGCAAACTCAGCGTGGTGCACTCGAGCGACGTGTTCTATGGCGAGCCCTCGCAGGGCTCATGGCAGGACATTGCCGAGAGCACCGGCAGCGACTGCGTGGAGATGGAGAGCTTCGCCCTCTTCCACAATGCCAATGTGCTGGGCAAGCGCGCGGCGTGCCTGCTCACCATCAGCGACTCCTTTGTGAACCACGAGGAGCTGAGCGCCGAGGAGCGCCAGAAGTCGTTCCGCGACATGATGGTGCTGGCCCTGGAGTCGGCAATATGCCTTTAGCGGCACATATCACAGTGGGGGCTCACGGCGAGTGTGCCCCCGCACTGTTCTTCACTCCCCCCCTAATAAATTAGTCACACTCACACTGCTATGAAAAGATTATTGCTCATCGTTGCCGCCTGTGCCGGCATTGCACCGGCCTATGGCCAGGCTATTTATTATCAAGACTCGAATAACTGCGACATGCTGCGCCACATTGCCCAGCACGACCGCCTGCGCCGGGAGTTTGTGCTCCCCGAGGTGAATGGCTTCAAGGTGCTGAAGGCCGACCTCCACACCCACACTATCTACTCCGACGGCCATGTTACGCCAAGCTACCGCGTGGAGGAGGCGTGGCTCGACGGACTCGACGTGCTGGCCATAGCCGACCATGTGGAGTATCGCCCATGGGAGCAGAGCTACATCGACTGGCTGCAGGGCTATGTGAAAAAGGATGCCGCGGCCCGCAACAACCGCCTGGTGCGTGCCGAGGCCGACAAGCAGGGAATTAAGGTGGACCTCAACCTCCCCTATCGCCTCGCCGTGCCCGAGGCCGGGAAATATGGCATCACGCTGATTCCCGCCGTGGAAATCACGCGCGACATGGCCACCTGCGGACACTTCAACGCGCTCTTCATCACCGATGCCAACACCGTTTTCCACAACGACCCGGCACAGTCGATGCGCAACGCCCGCGCCCAGGGCGCTCTTATCATGGAGAATCACCCGGGCTGGACCCGCAAGAACCTTGAGATGAACGACTTTGAGAAGCGTGTGTATGCCGAGAAACTGATTGATGGAATAGAGATTATGAACGGCCCCGAGTTCTATCCCTCGGTGGCAACCCGCGCCAGGGAGCTGGGCCTCTTTATGGCATCAAACACCGACATACACGCCACCACTGCCACGACCTACATCAATGGGCAGCAGCGCGACATGACGCTCATTCTCGCCCACGACAACACGCCCCAGGCCATAAAGGAGGCTCTCATGGCACGCCGCACCCTGGCCTACGCCTATGGCTCGGTGGCCGGCGAGGAGCAGCTGGTGCGCGACTTCTTCCACGCCTGCGTGAAGGCCGAGGTGGTGACCACGAGCGAGAAAGGCGTGCGCACCCTGCGGCTCACCAACAACACCTCGATGACTTTCGTCTTCACCCGTGGCGGCAACCCCTTTGAGCTGCGCCCTTTCACCTCGCGCCTCATCACCGCCGACGCGCAGAACCGCCTCACACTCACAGTGGATAACTTGTGGATTCCCGGCGAGCAGCAGCACCCCGCGATAAGTCTTTAGCGCCCTGCTGCCGGAGCACTATGCCGGGGGTAAGTTTTTAGGGTGAAATCAATTTTTTTGCAGTCACTTTCAAGCTATATTGAAATTTCTTCGTAAATTTGTGGGATTTTTCGTAAATAGGCTCAATGTGAGCATTATTCAAGTGAAAATTAACTCTCAAAATTATGAATATATCATATAACTGGCTGAAGAAATACGTCGATTTCGACCTTACCCCCGATGAGCTGGCTGCTGCCCTCACTTCGCTGGGCCTCGAAACCGGCTCGGTTGAGAAAGTTGAAACCATCAAGGGCGGCCTCGCGGGCCTCGTGGTGGGCGAGGTGCTCACCTGCGTGGAGCACCCCGACAGCGACCACCTGCACGTCACCACCGTCGACCTGGGCGACGGTGTGCCCACGCAGATTGTGTGTGGCGCTCCCAATGTGGCCGCAGGGCTGCATGTGATTGTGGCCACCGTGGGCACGAAGCTCTACGATGGCGACAAGGAATTTGCTATCAAGAAGTCGAAAATACGCGGCGTGGAGTCATTCGGAATGATTTGCGCCGAGGATGAGATTGGCGTGGGCACTTCTCACGCCGGAATCATTGAGCTGCCGCTCGATGTGAAGCCCGGCACTCCCGCCCGCGAATACTACAACGTGACCGATGACTATGTGCTGGAGGTGGACCTCACCCCCAACCGCATCGACGCCGCCTCGCACTATGGCGTGGCTCGCGACCTCGCCGCATGGCTCAATGCCAACCGCGGCATGCAGGTGGCTGCCCACCGCCCCGACGTGGCCGCCTACAAGAGCGACCGCCCCGACGGCGCCGTGGAGGTGACTGTGGACAACGCCGAGGCCTGCCCGCGCTACTCGGGCGTGACCATTCGCAACGTGAAGGTGCAGGAGAGCCCGCAATGGCTCAAGGACTGCCTCTCGGCAATAGGCCAGCGCCCCATCAACAACATTGTGGACATCACCAATTTCATTCTCATGGGCCTCGGCCAGCCGCTGCACTGCTTCGACCTCGCCAAGGTGAAGGGCAACAAGGTGGTGGTGAAGACCGTGGCCGAGGGCACTAAGTTTGTCACCCTCGACGGCGTGGAGCGCACCCTCACCGGGCGCGACCTCATGATTTGCAACGCCGAGGAGCCCATGTGCATAGGCGGCGTGTTTGGCGGCCTGGACTCGGGCGTGACCGAAGCCACCACCGACGTGTTCCTCGAGTCGGCCTACTTCCACCCCACATGGATTCGCAAGTCGGCCCGCCGCTTCGGGCTCAACACCGATGCCTCGTTCCGCTTTGAGCGCGGCATCGACCCCAATGCCACCGTATATAACCTCAAGGCCGCAGCCCTCATGATTAAGGAGCTTGCCGGTGGCGAGATTTGCGGCGACATCGTCGACATCAAGGCCAAGGACTTCCCGCGCTTCCCCGTGACGCTCGAATACCGCTATGCCGACACGCTCATAGGCAAGCAGCTCGGCAAGGACACAATAAAGAACATACTCAAGAGCCTTGAGATAGAAATCACCGCCGAGAGCGATGAGGCACTTGAATTGCTCGTGCCCACCTACCGCGTCGATGTGCAGCGCCCCTGCGACGTGGTGGAGGACGTGATGCGCGTGTACGGCTACAACAATGTGGAGTTTGGCGACACCGTGCACAGCTCGCTCTCCTATAAGGGCGAGACCGACGTGAAGAACTCCCTGCAGCAGCTCATCTCGGAGCAGCTCACCGCTGCCGGATTCAATGAGATAATGAACAACTCGCTCACCGCCGGTGCCTAC
Source organism: uncultured Prevotellaceae bacterium (assembly GCA_946055125.1). Taxonomy (GTDB): domain Bacteria; phylum Bacteroidota; class Bacteroidia; order Bacteroidales; family Muribaculaceae; genus CALZFJ01. Next base: position 4,079 of record CAMGFF010000189.1, read on the forward strand.
TACGACGGCCTCACCACCTATCCCGAGGCCAATTGCGTGCATCTGCTCAACCCGCTGAGCAGCGACCTGTGCGTGATGCGCCAGACGCTCCTCTTTGGCGGCCTTGAGAGCATTGCCCACAACATCAACCGCCGCAGCGGCAACCTGAAGATGTATGAGTTTGGCAACGTGTATCACTTCGACCCCGAGGCCCACTGCACCGAGAAGGTGCTGGCAGCCTTCAGCGAGCACACTGCCCTCGGCATATGGATTACCGGCAACAACCACGACGGCAACTGGGCCGAGGTTGCCCGCAAGAGCAGCGTCTTCGACCTCAAGGCTGTGGTGGAGAACGTGATGGCCCGCATAGGCATCGCTTCCAAGGAACTGGTGATGGAGCAAATCTCCAGCGACATTTTCGCCGCTGCCCTCTCCATAAGCAACCGTGGCGGCAAGCACATTGGCTGCCTCGGCATTGTGAAGAAGGCTATCCTCAAGAAGCTCGATGTGGCTCAGGAGGTGTTCTTCGCCGAGCTCGACTGGGACGCCCTGGTGAAGATGACGCTGAAGAAGAAAGTGACATTTGCCGACCTCCCCAAGACTCAGCCCGTGCGCCGCGACCTCGCGCTGCTCGTCGATGCCTCGGTCACTATGGCCGACATTGAGAAGGTGGTGAACAGCTCCGAGCGCAAACTGCTGCGCGGCGTGAGCCTCTTCGACGTGTATGAGGGCAAGAACCTCGAAGCCGGCAAGAAGTCATATGCCATAAGCATCATTCTCCAGGACGACGAGAAGACCCTTCAGGACAAGCAAATCGACGCCGTGATGAACAAAATCATCGCCAACCTCCAGAAGCAGGTGGGCGCACAGCTGCGATAAGCGCCTATAACTCAGAGAAATCTAAAAATAATACAACAAAAAAAATCATAATAACGAAAAAGAGTTTCTTATATGGGAAGAGCATTTGAATTCCGCAAAGCAAGAAAATTTAAGCGCTGGGGACACATGTCGCGCGTGTTTACCAAAATCGGTAAGGAAATCACCATTGCCGTGAAGGCTGG
>CAMGFF010000190.1 GCA_946055125.1 uncultured Prevotellaceae bacterium
ATTCGGCCTATGCCGTGAATGACCAGGGCGGTATCAACCCCTCGGGCAACAACACCGCTGCCGGCACGGCCATTGCTACCGGAGAGTTTGGCAAGCAGGTTGAAGGCAATCTCACATGGGATCCTACACGCTGGTTGGTGTATGAGTTCGACACCTGGTGCCCCGAGAACGATGAGACGGATAGACATTTCTATCCCATCCGCCTGAAGATGGAGATGAATCAAGGAAACCTCACCAACTCCACGGTTTTTATCAAGGAGATTAAGTTCACCAAGCTCACCGACAACACCGAGACAATCTTCGGCAGTCGCCGCCGCGAGTACCTCACTCTCGCCATCGACCCCACCATCAGCTCAGGCGTTGAGAGCAACATTGCCGCCGGCAGCGCCCTCAAGTGCAGCGTGAATGGCAACACCGTGACCCTCAGCGAGGATGCCGAGATCTTCACCACATCGGGCATGAAGGTGGCATCGGTTAAGGCCGGAGAGAGCGTGGAGCTCGCCAAGGGCTTCTATGTGACCAAGACGGCCACCGAGAGCATGAAGATTGCCGTGAAATAAGACAATTCAACAAATTTAAGGAACATAACAATAAAAATTTTATTCATCATGAAAAAGAATCTTCTACTTATTGCAGCCGCTCTTCTTGGCACAGCCACAATGAGCGCAGCCGAGGAAGACATCACCCCCAAGGGTTACATCTTCAACAACCTCACCGAGTTCCACTATGTGGATAAAGCTTTCACCGGAGCCAATATCACTGTCCCCGCATATCAGTCGATGGGTGGCGATGAAGCATGGAACGATGGAGCATGCGTGGCAGCAGGCGGCCAGTTTGCCAATCCTGCCCAGCCCTATTTCGCCGACCTCAAGGCAGGCACATCGCTCGTTGACCTCGGAGGCGAGGTGGGAAAGGTGTTCTGCATCAGCGGCATGAACTCCAAGATTAACGACAAGCTCAATGAGCTCTACGGCGTGCAGATGAACATACCCAGCTGCACCGGCGGCCTCAACTGGTTCAACATCAACTGGTTCAGCGACCCCAAGAACACACCCGTGAGCGATGGCACCAGCACACAGATTCGCGTGCGCCTTGTGCTCAACGTGTATGCCAACCAGCTGAGCGAGGCCAACAACATCGTAAACTCGGCCTACGCCGTGGTTGACCAGGGCGGTATCAACCCCTCGGGCAACAACACCGCTGCCGGCACGGCCATCACCACCGGTGAGTTCTGCAAGTTCTACGACGACGACCCCGAGACCCCCGAGGAGGACGACAATGGCAACCTCATCTGGGATCCCACGCGCTGGCTCGTATATGAGTTCGACACTTGGTGCCCCGAGGACGATGGTGAGACCGTGTTCTATCCCATCCGCTTGAAAATGGAGATTGCCCAGCCCAATCTTGGCGGCAGCACCATTTTCATCAAAGAGATTAAGTTCACCAAGCTCACCGACAACACTGAGACCATTTTTGGCACACGCCGCCGCGAGTACAAGACCCTTGCCATCAACCCCACCATCAGCTCGGTAGAGGCAGCTATTGCCGGCAGTGCCCTCAAGTGCAGCGTGAATGGCAACACCGTGACCCTCAGCGAGGATGCCGAGATCTTCACCACATCGGGCATGAAGGTGGCATCGGTTAAGGCCGGAGAGAGCGTGGAGCTCGCCAAGGGCTTCTATGTGACCAAGACTGCCACCGAGAGCATGAAGATTGCCGTGAAGTAAGCTCTTTGTAAAAATCAGCAAACATACTGATGTTATCGCACCGGTCGGTGTCGGGAGGCTCTGTGCCTCGGCCGACCGGTATTTTTCTACCCTGCCGCTCACAATTTTTCACTTGAAAATTTCATGCCAATAAAGGTGATTTTCACCAAAAATATCACTAACTTTACACCATCACTCTATCCACGCCATCTATTATGAGAACATTATCAACAATCCTCACGATTTTCCTTGCTGCGGCCTTTACTCTGAATGCGCAAGTCACCAACTACGCTCTTCGCCTCGAAGCCGGAGGCAAAGTGGAGTGCGGAGCCTTGCCCGAGATGGATGCAGCCCCAAGCTACACGGTGCAGCTATGGCTGTGCGCCGACCGGTGGACACCCGGCGCCACGCTCCTGAGCGTGGGCGATGGCTTCAAGATTACACTTGCCGATGCCGGCAAGGTGAATATCACGGTGAGCGACTTCACACTCCCCGTGAGCTCGGCATCATTATCAGCCGGCCGCTGGGCGCAGCTCACCTTAGTGAGCAACAATGGCGAAGCCACGGTGCTCGTCGATGGCGAGCTTAGCGCCACAGCCACATTGCCCCAGTTCACCACCGGAGGCAACCTGGAGATAGGCGGCGACAGCTTCGCCGGCCGCATCGACGACGTGCGCCTGTGGAACGACGCCCTCAGCCCCGACTTCAACTACTTCATCAATAACACCCTCAACAAGTGGTGCCCGCAGTGGAACGCACTCGTGGCCTACTATAAATTCGACTTCGACCTCTGCGACAACGTTGTGGACCTGAAGACGCTTGCGAGCCATGGCAGCAACCACCACGGCGTATTCTCGCAGCAAGGCGCGCGCCGCGAGGCCGTGACCGACAATGCCGGACTGCGCTACCTCATCAACGGCGCCTACACCAATAACAGCCGCTTCTACGACCGCGGCATACCACGCGACCAGTATCTGCTGGCCAACGACCTCATTATCCTTGGCATCAACTCCTACCCCGACGGACACCTGCGCTACACCACGCCTTGCTGCCACGGCACTGTGACAGGCGGCAGCTACCTTGAGGAATATGAGGGACGCACCGGCGTGCTTCAGCTCGATGGCACAGGCTCAATGGAGTGCGGCACCGAGTGCCTCACCCCCACCATCAACAACCAGGGCATTACCGCACTGGGCTACACCTTCGAGACGTGGATTTACCTCGATGAGTGGACCGAGGGGGCCTACATCTTCCGCAAGGAGACACCCGACGGGCAGCAAGGCTTCTCCATAAGCCTTGGCGCGGAGGACACCAAGCAAATCATCGTGCGCTGCAATGGCAAGCGCTATGTGAACCAGAACAGCATGAAAGTGGGAGAGTGGATTCACCTGGGCGTGACCACCAACCAGGGCACCACCTCGCGCCTCACATTCATGTTCTGCTTCAATGGCACAGGCAAGTTTGCAACCGCAAGCGTGTCGGACGGCAGCATGGACTACACCCCCACCGGCATGGACGACTGCGTGGCCACCATAGGCGAGGGGCTCAAGGCCAAGCTCGATGAGACAGTGGTGTGGAACCGCAAGTTCTCGCAGAACGACATCGCCAACCACCTCACGCGCGTGCCAATGCCCTCGATTGGCGGGGTGCAGACGGCCGACATACTCAACAATGCCTGCGCCTACTTCACCTACGACGACGCTGCCCGCCCCGGCTACGACAGCCATTCGCAGGACGAGTGGCTCCGCATCATGAAGAGCGCCTACGAGGGACACCGAGGCTACAAGGTGCGCATCTCGGTGGCAAGCCACACCGGCTGGCTCTCCACCATTGCCAATGCCGAGAAGCGCCGCATCTTCGCAGCCGACCTCGCACGCCTCTCAGCCCCCTACGACGGCGTGGAGCTCGACCTGGAGTGGGCCGATGCCGTGAGCGACTGGGCCAACTATGGCCTGCTCGCCGATGAGATACGCGCCGTGCTTCCGGCCGACAAGTCGTTTGCCGTGTCGTGCCACGCCTATGGAGCCTACCGCTACCCGGTGGCGAAGATGGACAAGGTGGATGCCTTCACCTTCCAGCAATACGGGCCGAGCAACACCTTCTTCAGCTGGGGCAACTTCACCTCGTCGTGCAACAGCTTCATCAACTATGGCTTCCCGCGCAACAAGATAATGCTATCCTACTCCACCACCACCTCAGGCCCCTACAATGAGGCGGGCACCAAGGTGGGCTCGGCAGTGATAGGCGTGCGCAACGGTCTGCTCGACGGCGACGACTATGTGCCGCAAGAGGACATGGAGCGCGGCTACTACAGCACCAACTACTACTATTTCACCGGCCCGTTGCAGACCTACCGCCGTGCCAAGTATTGTGTGGACAACGACTTGCAGGGCATCTTCTACTGGGATATGGGCAACGACGTGCCGGTGGAGCACAAGTATAACCTTGCCAAGTGGTGTGGCTACGCGCTGTGTGCCAATGTCGACAGCATAGTGAGCAAAGTGGAGGTGAACCACCCCCTGGCAGTGGAGCCGGTGCGGGCCACGGCACAGGGCAGCCTGAAGTGCTACCCCAATCCTGCCGCCGACCTACTCTCCATTCAGTGCACCGAGTGCATAGCCAGCGTGCAGGTCTACTCGGCACAGGGCGCTTGCGTGCTGCGCAAGGAAGTGGGCATGTCGGGGACGGTGCTGCCGGTGTCGCAGCTGCGCAGCGGGGTGTATATGCTCACCGCCACTTGTGCCGACGGACGGCAGCTCACCACAAAATTCTTGAAGAAATAAGCATAACCCTATAAAAAAACAATCTGTTACAATCATGAAACGACTTATCTATCTACTCCCGGTAGTGTGTGCCGCACTGGCAGTGCCATCGTGCGACGAGGCACCCGAGAATCCGGGCGATTTCGGCGTAGCCTCCACACTTGAGGTAATGCCCACAGTGGCGTCGAAGGTTGATGGTATCACCTACGACCTGAAGATTGCCCGCACAAAGGACACCACCTATGTGTACACCTACATCGTGAAAGAGCTTGTGGTGGATGCCAATGGCGAGGCAATCCTCGACGAGAGCGGCAACAAGCAATACACCGAGACCGAGAAGCTCGTCACCAGCAAGATTACCGCAAAATACTACGAGATGGAGCCGGTGCTGCTTCCCGCCAAGGCCGACACGTTCTCAATTTCCATCAAGAGCAATGCCCGCTGGAAGGCTCCCGTGCCATCGGCAGGCGGAAAGGTGCAGTGGTACTTCAACTACAACCTGCTCAATGGCGGCACCTCAACCTCGGGCGGCGGCGATGGGCAGCTCGACTTCCGCGTGCTTCGCAACCGAAACAAGCAGCGCCCCGTTGCTGCCGAGCAATACATTCTCACCTCCGACAGCACCGTGAT
>CAMGFF010000191.1 GCA_946055125.1 uncultured Prevotellaceae bacterium
GGAGGAAACTGGTCGAACAGTTTTTCTTTGTTTTCTGCCATAGCTTTTTTATTATATGTAACTTTAAGTTTATATAGTATCAGTTTTTGTTGTGTCAATTAGCGTTGTTTCTTTAATGCTAAGCGTTTTTCACGCAAATTCTCTGCAAATATACATATTTTTCTTGATACCGACACCCATTTCAACGAATAATTGCTACATAATCACCGAAAACGCCCAAAATCAGCTGCGGTTTCGTTGCGAAAGCGCAGCGCTTTTCCGGCAAAAACTCGCAGCCATGGGAGAATGTGCTGAGTTTTGTGGCGGAATGATGAAAAAATGTTACAAGGTTGTTATATATTTTGGGCGGCTATGTGCTAATTTTGCAACGAGAAAAAAATGGCTGCAATGCGCTGCACTCGATGCTCGCATAGCGACAGCCCACAGCTTTACGGTGTGTAAATAGCATATTTTACTTTTTTTCTATGACCGAAACGAAGAAAATTCTGGTGGTCGACGACGAGGACACCATTTGCGAAGTGATTAAGCTCAACCTCGAGCTTGAAGGATTCCAGGTTGATACCGCCAACTCGGCCGAGGAGGTACTCAGGAAGAACCTCACCGACTACCGCCTCTTTATCCTCGATGTGATGATGGGTGAGATGAGTGGTTTTGAACTTGCGTCGCACATTCGTGGCGATGAGCGAGTGCGCAATGTGCCTATTATCATATGCACAGCCAAGGACCGCGAGGAGGACCTGGTGGACGGCTTCAACCGTGGCATCGACGACTACATTCGTAAGCCTTTCTCCATGCGGGAGCTGGTGCTCAGGGTGAAGAGCGTGCTTCGCCGCTCCGAGCCAAGCTCCACCGGCGATGACGTGGTGAGCTGCGGCGACCTGATGCTCGATGCCGGGCGAAAGCAGTGCCACATTGCAGGCGAGGAGGTGCAGCTCACCAAAAAGGAATTTGAGATTCTTAGGCTGCTGCTCTCCAACCGTGGCAAGATTTTCTCGCGCGAGGAGATTCTCGACAGCGTGTGGGACGACGACGTGCTCGTTATCGACCGCACCATCGACGTCAACATCACCCGCCTGCGCAAGAAGATAGGCATCTATGGCAATGAAATAATAACCAAACAAGGATATGGCTATGGCTTCAAGGAATAGTTACAACTACCAGACGCGGCTGTTTCTACTCATCGTGGTATTCACGTGGGTGCTCACATTCGCGTTTTTCATGCTGCAATACACGCGCGAGAAAGAGTATAAGGTGAACACTCTCAATGCGCAATTGCAAGTGTATAACCGCGAATTGCTGCGTGCCCTTGAGCGCGACTCTGTGCACGACTATGCCGCTGTCGCAAAGGACTTCCGTGCCGACAGCATGCGTGTCACCGTGGTCGACCTTCACGGCAGCGTGCTCTTCGACTCAAATGGCGACCTCAGCTACAGCAACCACAGCAGCCGCAATGAAATTAAGGAGGCAGCAAGCAACGGCGAGGGCTACACCATTCGCCGCCAGTCGGAGTCGAATGCAAAGGACTATTTCTACTCGGCCACCCGCGGCCGCGACCTAATCGTGCGCTCGGCACTTCCCTACAACTCCTCTCTCTATGCCGACCTGAAAATCGACTCAGTCTATATATGGCTAATCCTCGCTATCGCCGTGGTAGTGACTGTGATTGCCTACTTTGCCGCACGACGCATTGGCCGAAACATCAAGAACCTGCGCGACTTTGCCGAGCAGGCCGAGAGCGGAAACGTGCTGACCTACGACACCGACAGCTTCCCCGACGATGAGCTGGGCGAAATTTCAAAGAACATCATCAACCTGTATAAGAACCTGAAGACCACCGCACAGCAGCGCGATGAGAACTTGCGCAACGCCATCTTTGAGGAGCAGGAGAAAGTGAGAATAAAGCATCAGCTCACCAACAATATCAATCACGAAATCAAGAACCCCGTGCACGCCATTCAGGCCTGCCTCGAAACGATAATCAACAATCACGACCGCATCGACAAGGAGGCTTCCTCTGAGCTGCTGCGCAAGGCCTACGACAATGTGAACCGCCTGTGCTCGCTCCTCCACGACATCTCCATCATCACCCGTATCTCGGAGGCAAGCGACAAGATTGAGAAGCAAAGTGTCGACGTGAGCCACATTATCGATGATGTGAAATCATCTATTGCGGTCTATCCGCCCGAAAAGCAAATGCGCATCAACGTGAAAGTGCCGGCCGGTGTGGTCATCAACGGTAACGAGAGCCTTGTGGAATCTATTTTCTATAACCTCGTGAACAACTCCATCGCCTACTCGGGCGGACGCGACATATTCATTGAGATGACTGAGGAAACTCCCGAATACTACCGCTTCACATTTGCCGACAATGGGGTGGGGGTGAGCGAGGAGCACATCAGCCGGCTCTTTGAGCGTTTCTACCGCGTCGACGAGGGCCGCTCCCGCAAGGTGGGCGGCACCGGCCTCGGACTTGCCATTGTGAAGAATGCCGTGCTCTTCCACCAGGGCGCTATCTCAGTGAAGAACCGCCATGCGGGCGGCCTTGAGTTCAACTTCACCCTGCATAAGTAGCATTTCGCCACGCTAAAATGCTGAAAAATACCACTATTAGAGTGACTTGGCACAGGTCATTCGGCTAACTCTACATTCTTGAAATTTAACAAATCGCATAACGAAAACAATTCTGATTATGGATCCTATTTTCACAGTGATTATCATCATTCTGGCTCTGCTTGCCATTCTCGATTTGATAGTCGGCGTTGCCAACGACGCAGTTAATTTCCTCAACTCGGCTCTCGGGGCCAAAGTAGCGCCAATGAGGGTGATTCTTGGCGTGGCCGCCGTGGGTATTCTCCTTGGTGTTGTCACCTCTAATGGCATGATGGAGGTGGCTCGAAAGGGCGTGTTCTATCCCGAATTATTCACTTTCACTGAGGTGATGATGCTCTTTGCCGGTGTGATGCTCACCGACGTGATTCTGCTCAACACCTTCAACTCGCTGGGCCTGCCCACTTCCACCACCGTGTCGCTCATCTTCGAGCTGCTTGGCAGTGCGGTGGCCGTGACCGTGTTCAAGGTCGCCAACGACTCGGCTCTCACCTTGGCCGACGTGGGGCAGTTTATCAACAGCGGAAAGGCCCTGGTGATGATTTCGGGCATCCTCGTGTCGGTGGCAATATCGTTCATCGTGGGCTCGGTGCTCATGTATTTCTCCCGTATGCTCTTCTCTTTCCGCTATGAGCGCTCTTTCGGCCGCTATGGCGCCATGTGGTGCGGCGTGTCGATTGTGGGCATCCTCTACTTCGCAATCTTCAAGGGAATGAAGAGCTCGGGCCTTTTCTCGGTCGAGTTCCTTCACTCTATCAACGACAATATCTTCCTCGTGCTTGGCGTGGCATGGGTGGCTTCATCGCTGCTGCTATTTGTCCTGCAAAAGCTCAAGGTGAATATTCTCAAGATTACTATCCTCTCGGGCACCTTTGCCCTTGCTCTGGCATTCGCAGGCAACGACCTTGTGAACTTCATCGGCGTGCCTATCGCCGGTATTGATGCCTACAACCTTGCCCTCAACAGCGGCAATGAGCAGATGCTCATGAGCGAGATGGCCAAGCCCGCACAGGTGAACCCACTGCTGCTCATCACAGCCGGCGTGATAATGATGCTCACCCTCTTCTTCTCGCGCAGCGCAATGCGCGTGGCGCAGACGCAGCTCAGCCTCTCGTCGCAGAACGCCGAGGACGAGAAATTTGGCTCCACGCCTTTCTCGCGCACTCTCGTGCGCTTTGCAATCGCCGCCAATGCCGCCTACAAGAAGTTGATGCCCGCTTCGGTGTCGGCAAAGATAGAGCGTCGCTTTGAGGTGCTTCCCGAGGCCGAGCGCGGCAATGTGGCCTACGACAATGTGCGTGCCGTGGTCAACCTCGCCGCAGCGGCAATCCTCATCTGCATCGGCACTTCATTCAAGCTGCCGCTTTCCACCACCTATGTGGTGTTCATGGTGGCTATGGGATCGTCGCTCGCCGACCGCGCATGGGGCCGCGACAGCGCGGTGTATCGCATCACGGGCGTGATGGTGGTGATCTCGGGCTGGTTCATGACCGCCATTGCAGGTTTCGTGCTCTCGTTTGTAATAGCATCGTCGCTCGTGTGGGGCGGCTGGATTGCCCTCATAATCGTTGTGCTCATCTGCGGCTACGCTCTGTGCTACAATCTCATCTTCAAGTCGAAGAAGAATGACGACGACGTTACCTCGATCATCGATGAGAGTGCCGGTGCCGAGGACGCTCTCTACTCTTGCACCAAGTCGGCCTGCCACCTCATGGAGGAGCTCTCGGCAATCTACAATCACATGCTCGTGGCTCTCTTCACCGAGAACCGTAAGGTGCTGAAGGAAACCGTGGCTCAGTCGGAGGCTATCTACCGCGAGACGTCGCGCTACAAATATGGCATGATGGGAACTCTCAAGAAGCTCCACGAGCAGAATGTGGAAACCGCCCACTACTATGTGCAGGTGGTTGACTACCTCAACGAGACTGCCAAGGCCCTGCTCCACATCACCCGCCCTGCCTACGAGCATATCAACAACAACCACAAGGGACTCTCGGAGGAGCAAATCCACGACCTTAAGATTATCAACGACGAGGTGGAGAATATCTTCAACGCCGTGAACGACATGCTCCGCGAGAAGGACTTCTCGAAGCTCAACGATGTGCTCACCATGCGCGACCGCCTATTCTTCACCATCGCCGAGTGCATCAAGAACCAGATTCGCCGCATCAAGACGCAGGAGGGAAGCACCAAGGCAAGCGCCCTGTTCATGACCATCCTGAGCGAGACCAAGGTGATTGTGCTCCACTCGCGCAACCTGCTCAAGTCCGAAGCCTATTTCCTCAACAAGATAACCCAGGCGCAGGAGGAGGCATAGCCACTGCACCCCCTGTAAAAAGAATATCCACCGGCGGCAGTGTGTGTAGCAAGCATCTCACACACTGCCGCCGGTGTCTTTTTGCCGTTGTCAAATTTTTATGTAAATCTGTATAAGGAATATA
>CAMGFF010000192.1 GCA_946055125.1 uncultured Prevotellaceae bacterium
AACACATTTTTTTATTTGGTTAATTTTTGTTTTTGCCGTAAATTCGTATCGAAACTGAGAGTTTCAAATTTTTACCATACAAATAACCTAAAATTACTCATAATGAGCTATTTAAAATTTGATAAGAGCCTGATGATAAATCTGGAGCAGTCACTTCCCAAGGAGATGCTGCGCACCAATCAGTCGGGCGCGTATCATTGTACGACAATCGTTGGGTGTAACACTCGCAAGCAGCATGGATTGCTTGTGATACCGATTCCGGAGATGGACGATGACAACCACGTCCTTCTCTCGTCGCTCGACGAGACTGTGATTCAGCACGGAGCGCCCTTTAACCTGGGGCTTCACAAGTACAATGACAACTGCTACAGCCCCAATGGGCATAAGTACATCCGAGAGTATGATTGCGAGACCGTGCCTCGCACGACGTATCGCGTGGGAGGCGTGATTCTCACCAAGGAGAAGATTTTCATATCGCATGAGAACCGCATCCTCATTCGCTACACGCTGGTGGATGCCCACTCGCAGACCACGCTTCAGTTCCGTCCGTTCCTTGCATTCCGCAATGCCAACGACCTGTGCATGGAAAATGGCGTGGCGAGCCGCGACTACCAGGAGGTGAAGAATGGAATTGCCACCTGCATGTATCCCGGCTACCCTACGCTCTACATGCAGTGCAGCCACAAGATGGACTTTGTGTTCCAGCCCAACTGGTATAAGGGCATAGAGTACATCAAGGACCAGGAGCGCGGGATTCCCTACCGCGAGGACCTCTATGTGCCCGGCTACTTCCAGCTCAACATCAAGAAGGGCGAGAGCATTATCTTCTCGGCCGGCATATCGGAGGTGAGCCCGAGGAGCCTGTCGAAGATGTATGAGGCAGAGATAAAGACGCGCACCCCTCGCACCAGCTTCTACAATTGTATGAAGAACTGCGCAAAGCAGTTCTATGTGGAGCGCACCGAGGGCAAATACATCCTTGCCGGATATCCATGGTTTAAGATTCGCGCCCGCGATGAGCTTATCGCTCTGCCGGGCACCACGCTGTCGGTTCACCACCGTGGCGACTTTGAGCAGATAATGGACACAGCGCAGAAGGCGCTGCACAACTTCATAGCCGACGGCACCACCGACAAGGTGATGCAGGGCATCGACCTTCCCGACGTGCCTCTGTGGGCAATATGGGCAATACAGCAATACTACAAAGAGGCCGGAGAGACCGAGACTCGCAAGCGCTATGGCTCGATTGTGAAGGAGATAGTGGAATTTATCCTTGGCAACGGTCATCCCAACCTTGAGATTAACGATGCCGGGCTGATTTCGACCAACGGCCGCGCCTATCCGGTGTCGTGGATGGACTCGTCGAACCCCGACGGCACCCCCATCGTGGCACGCACGGGCTATCTGGTGGAATTCAACGCGCTGTGGTATAACGCGCTGATGTTTGCGAGCGCACTCTATGCCACCGATGAGGCCGAGCGCGAGCGAGTGATGAAGTGGGAGCAGGTGGCAGCCACCTGCAAGGACGCATTCACCGACATGTTCATGAACGACTTCGGCTACCTCTACGACTATGTGACCGGGCTCTTCACCGACCTCAGCGTGCGCCCCAACATGATTATCGCCGCCGGACTCGACTATTCGCCGCTCGACCGCCGTCAGCGCAAGTCGGTGCTCGACGTGGTTACCCGCGAGCTTCTCACCCCCAAGGGACTGCGCACCCTCAGCCCTAAGAGCTATGGCTACACGCCGTGCTACCTGGGCAGCCCGTCGGAGCGCGAGTATGCCTACTATCAGGGGTCGGCACGTCCGTGGCTCATGGGCTTCTATGCCGATGCCTACATCAAGGTGTTTGGCATGAGCGGAGTGTCGTTCATAGAGCGCATGATGATAGGCTTCGAGGATGAGATGACCAAGGGCTGCATCGGCTCACTCTCAGAGCTGTATGACGGCAACCCGCCCTTTACGGGCCGCGGCGCCGTGAGCTTCGCCACCAACGTGGGCGGCGTGCTTCGCGTGCTTCGCCTGCTGAAGAATTTGAATATATAACCAGACATAAACTGCATCATTACCATATACACTATATGAAAGCATTAATGTTCGGGTGGGAGTTCCCACCTCATATCCTTGGAGGACTGGGCACAGCGAGCTATGGCCTGACGAAGGGTATGTATGACAACGGCGACATGGACATCACATTTGTGATACCTAAGCCCTGGGGTGACGAGGAGCGCAGCTTTGCCCGCATAGTGGGAGCAAACAGCGTGCCGGTTGCATGGCGCGACGTGAGCTACGACTATGTGCAGAGCCGCATAGGCAACGTGATGGACCCGCAGCTCTACTTCGACCTGCGCGACCACATCTATGCCGACTTCAACTACATGGGCACCAACGACCTGGGCTGCATAGAGTTCTCGGGCCGCTATCCCGACAACCTGCTTGAGGAAATCAACAACTACTCGATAATGGCAGGCGTGATAGCACGTACGGTTGACTTCGACGTGATACACTCTCACGACTGGCTCACCTATCCCGCCGGCATCCACGCCAAGCAGGTGACCGGCAAGCCTCTGGTGATACACGTGCATGCCACCGACTTCGACCGCAGCCGTGGCAACGTTAACCCCACGGTGTTCTCGATAGAGAAGGACGGCATGAACAACGCCGACCACATCATCACCGTGAGCAACCTCACGCGCCAGACCGTGATAGAGAAATATGGCATCAACCCCGAGAAGGTGACTACGGTGCACAATGCCGTGGAGCCACTGAGCGAGGAGATACGCAGCATAAAGATGCAGAAGGGCAAGGACAAAGTGGTGACCTTCCTGGGCCGCATCACCATGCAGAAAGGACCGGAATACTTCGTGGAGGCAGCATCGCGCGTGCTTGCCAAGACGCACAACGTGCGCTTCGTGATGGCCGGCAGCGGCGACATGATGGAGAAGATGATTCGCCTCGCCGCCGACCGCGACATTGCCGACCGCTTCCACTTCACGGGCTTCCTGAAGGGACGTCAGGTGTATGAGATGCTGGCAGCGAGCGACGTGTATATCATGCCGTCGGTATCGGAGCCCTTCGGAATATCGCCGCTTGAGGCCATGCAGATGGGTGTGCCGTCGATTATATCGAAGCAGTCGGGCTGCGCCGAGATTCTTGAGAATGTGATAAAGGTTGACTACTGGGACATCAATGCCCTTGCCGACTCAATCTACGCCATCATCAAGAACCCGGCACTCTACAACCACCTGCGCGACCAGGGTCTTGCCGAAATCGACACCATACAGTGGAAGATGGCCGGAGCCAAGGTTATCGACATTTACCATAAGGTGATAGGAAGATAGGAGTGGAGCGGTAAGAGGTGAGAGGGCTTGCCTGTGAATACGACACTCAGCCAATCCACTCGACACTCTGCTCAACCGAAACAAAACAAAACCAAGCGTCGGCCGGAAAGCGTCGGCGCAGCAAACAAAACAAAAAAGTTAAACATTCTCAACTAACATCGACAATAAAATGAAAGCCATTTGTTTTTATTTTCAGATACATCAGCCGTTCCGTTTGAAGACCTATCGCTTCTTCGATATTGGTAACGATCACTACTACTATGATGATTTCGCCAACGACGAGATTATCACCCGCATAGCTCACCGCAGCTACCTGCCGGCCAATGCCATGCTTCTCGACATGATCAAGGAGAGCGGCAAGAAATTCAAGGTTGCATTCTCTATCTCGGGAACCGCGCTTGAGCAGCTTGAGCAATATGTGCCCGAGTTTATCGACTCGATGAAGGAGCTTGCCGCCACAGGCTGCGTGGAGTTCCTCTCTGAGACCTACGGACATTCCCTCTCATCGCTTGGCGACCCCGAGGAGTTTGTGGCTCAGGTGAAGGCACACGATGCCAAGATAGAGGACCTCTTCGGGCAGAAGCCGAAAGTGTTCCGCAACACGGAGCTTATCTACAGCGACGACATCGCATCGATGGTGGCAGCCATGGGCTTCAAGGGCGCAATCACCGATGGCGCAAAGCATATCCTTGGCTGGAAGTCGCCTAACTACGTGTATGCCTCGGCAGCAGCCCCCAAGCTGAAACTTCTCCTTAAGAACTCAAAGCTGAGCGACGACATCTCCTTCCGCTTCAGCAACCCCGACTGGGACGCATATCCACTCACAGCCGACAAATACATCGACTGGATTGCCAGCACACCGCAAGAGGAGCAAATCATCAACCTCTTCATGAACTATGAGACCTTTGGTGAGCTTCAGGCACGCGAGACCGGTATATTTGAGTTTATGAAGGCTCTTCCGCGCTTCGCCAAGGAGAAAGACATCGCATTCTGGACACCGAGCGAGACACTCTCGAAGCTGAAATCGGTGGGCGAGCTGTCGGTGCCCTATCCAATGTCGTGGGCCGATGAGGCACGCGACACCAGCGCATGGCTTGGCAACGACCTCCAGAACGAGGCGTTCAAGAAGCTCTACTCGATTTCGGAGCGCGTGCGCCTGTGCGACGACCGCAAGATCAAGGAGGACTGGAACCGCCTGCAGACGAGCGACCACTTCTTCTACATGTGCACCAAGCACCGTGCCGACGGCGTGGTACACTCGCACTACAGCCCCTACGACACACCATTTGCGGCATTTATGAACTACATGAATGTGCTGGCCGACTTCATTGTGCGCGTAGAGGAGCAGTATCCTCTCTCAATTGAGAATGAGGAGCTGAATGCACTGCTCACCACCATTCGCAACCAGGCCAAGGAGATAGAGGAGCTCAACCGCGAAGTGGCCATGATGCGCACCAACATCATCAAGGCCGAGGAAGGCGACATGGAGCCTGTGAGTGCAGAGGAGAAGCCTGCCAAGAAAGCAGCCGCCAAGAAAGCAGCCGCCCGAAAGACTGCGGCCAAGAAAGCAGAGTAATTTTAGATAGCTCAATAACCAAAATGGAGGCGTGTCGCTGTGTAGCGGCACGCCTTTTTTGCGTTCGCCCGACATGGGCATAATCTAATGGGTGAAAGTCCCGAGCGCGCCCCGATA
>CAMGFF010000193.1 GCA_946055125.1 uncultured Prevotellaceae bacterium
TTATTTTTTTGTGCCAAATGGTGAGTAAGGAGGTGGAGAATGGGAAAACAATAACCGCGCAAGTGGGGGAGGCCTGCTTGCGCGGTTATCGATATGCGGGGAGGGTGTGTCAGTGCACTGTGAGCTTGTGAGAGGAGGTGGGAGTCGTGACTATGTAGAATCCCTGCGGAAGCGGGATTTGTGCTGAGCCATCGACGGTGAGCGAGGCTGCGCAGGAGCCCGATGCCGTGAATACACACAGGCGTGTGGGGCACGGAGTTGTAACCGAGATGCAGCCACGCGAGCCGTGCATGGCGATTGCATCGCCTGCAGCCGATTCCACCCCGCTGCTGTCGCTGATGCGCAGCACCCAGTCGTTGCCCACCCGGCGCACATCAACATCGACATTGAAGATCTCGGCCACGGCAAGTTCGATATTAGGGTCGTTGGTCACGGTCGATACCACATAGTCCTCATTGAGGTTGAGCAGAGAGCCATTGCTGCACATCTCGGTGCAGCCACTCCAGGAGCGGCGGTCGATAATCTTGAAGCCTCGGCCCTCGTTGAGCTGGCTGATGCGGTCGAAGTGGCGGTGGAACGACTGCGACTCGGCGTTGAAGAACAGCTCGGGAGCATCGGCGGGCTGCCAGCTGCCCAGCACGCTCGAAGCGCCAACCATGTAGAGGTTGCTGAGCGTGGAGGGGTTTTCGGTGTCGCTCCAGCGGGCGTCGAGCCAATTCACCTTCGAGCGGAAACGCTCGAGATAGCGGCTCTTGGCCTGAGCCATGTCGGCGTTGCCATATTCAGGCCAGCGCCGGGCGTCGGTGGCGGCAGCCGAGGCAATTTCGGTGGCAAAATTGGTGATAAACTGCTCGATTTCGGCAATTTGAGGCTTAAACTCGGCCCACTTAGCCTTCACAGCCTCCTGAAAGGCCGGGTAGCTGGCGATTTCGCCAATCCAGTGCTGGTGGAAATAGGTGTTGCGGTAGATGAAATTATTGCCGTCGCGCTGGAAAGAGTTCCCGAAGTCCCACACGGGGCCGAATCGCATCTTCGTGTCGGTGCCGCGCTCCTTGTGCCAGTAGCAGCTGCCGTGGAACGACTCGCCATTGTCGGTCACTTCCTGGGTGATGTAGAATTTCACCAGCTCGTCGAGGTCGATATAGTCGAGCCAGGCCGCTGACGACTTGTCGGAGGAATAGATGGCGGCATCGGCGGCAGTGACTAAGCCGATGAGATAGTCGCGCTGCTCGGTCGACAGCGCCTCAGGCGACTTGTGGGTGAAGCGCATGAGCTCGCCCGAGCCGCAATTCTCGTGGATAGTAACCTGATAGGTGTCGTCGTAGTTGTCGATTTCCACGAGCCAGCCGCCGGTGACGGCATCGGGGGCAGTTTCGCCGTCGGGCTGCTCGGTGACGGCCACGCGGTCGGGGTCGACGCGGACGAGCTCGGTGAGGAAATAGAGGCCACGGTAATCGCCATTAAGCACAAGCTCCACCGGCTCCTGGGCCGGTGTCCAGTCCATTCCGAGCCGGCGGCTCACCTCGAAGCCCACGGTGTTGCGCAGGAAGCCCAGGTTGTCGTCGGCAGCGGCGAGGAGGCCGAAGTGCTTGCTCTTCTTCATTCCGAGCAAAGGCTGCTTGGAGTCGAGCTTCAGGCGGTAGGGCTTCTTGTTGAAGCCGGTCCAGGTGTAGTTGCCACGGCCTTTTATTTGAGTGACGAGGGGCTCGGCCGCCGAGCCGATAGAGGCATCGCCATTCACGAGATAATAGGTAGCCGAGAGATAGTCCTCCTTGGAAGTGACAGGAGCGTTACCCTCGGTGTTGATGTAGAGAACCGGCAGAGAGCCCGAGGGCGACACTGCCCGGACCGCCAGCACCGCGACGGCCGCAATAAGTGAAAGAATAAATCTTTTCATGATAGTAGTTGTAGTGCGTATCAATTTGTGAATTATAGGATAAATTTCTCGATAACGTGAGCCACGCCGTCTTCCTCGTTGCTGAATGTTATGTAGTCGGCGGCATCTTGCACCTCGGTGGAGGCATTGGCCATGGCCACGCCCAGGCCGGCAAACTCTATCATACCCTTGTCGTTGTAGCCGTCGCCACAGGCGATGACCTCCTCGCGCTCTATTCCCAAGAGCGAGATGAGGCGGCCGAGCGACTGAGCCTTCTCGATGCCGAGAGGCACACACTCGAGGAAGAAACCCGCCGAGCGATACACCGAGAGCTGTCCATGCAGTTTCTCGACGAGTCGCAGCTCGAGGGCGTGGAGGGGCTTAGGGTCGCCCACGATGAGGCACTTGTTGATTGGAAACACGAGCTGACCCACGAAGTCGGAGTATTCCACCACGGGCATTTTATTGATGAAAGCCTCGTGGAGGACGTATTTATTGGCTTTCTTTGAGGCGGCGATACCCTCGCCCTGATAGGTGAGAATCTCCATGCCGGCTGCCCGGGCCTCATCGTGTAGCAAAGGCACAAGAGAGGGCGACAGCTCTTGGTTGAAAATGGTGTCGCCGGTGGCGCAGTCGATAACCTTGCCACCATTATAGGCAAGAATGAAGCCGCCAAACTCGCTGAGGCGGAGCTGGTGGGCAAGGGGAGTGATGCCAAAGGTGGGGCGGCCCGAAGCCAGCACCACCCTCACGCCGCGCTGCTGGGCGAGTATCAGGGCATCGTGGGTGCGAGGAGTGACCTCTTTCTTCTCATTGGTGAGAGTGCCGTCGAGGTCGAGCACAATCATTCGGTAATTAGCCATATTGGGTGTAGTGTAGTAGTTTTTGGGTGATGCAAAGGTACTACAAAACTTTGAGAAAAGCTAATTGTGGGAGTAGAAACGCGCCACGGTGGGCGCAAAATCCTTTTCGTTGATGCAAGACGAGTGGCGCACGCGGAGGCGGTAGTTGTAGATAGTCTGAGGAGAATACTGGAGGAACTCGGCGATGCGTGAAGTGTCGGAAATGCCCATGCTCACGAGGGCGTAGATGCGAAGCTCGGGGGTGAGGCGGTCGGTGTCGGGCGGCCAAATCTGCTTGTCGGGGCGGAGCAGGGCGTTGAATCGCTCGAGGAAGTCGGGGTGGGCGGTGAGGAAAGCGCGGTCAAACTGAGCGTAGAACGTGCGCAGGTACTCATCGGTGAGCTCATTGGAGCTGAGCGACTTGCGTGCGCGGTCGTATTTACCGGCAGTGACGAGGTTGTATACCTCACGCTTGAAATCCTTCATAGCCGCCACATACTTGGTGATCATGAGATAGACATTGATGAAAGTGCTGTCGCGGCGGTCGATTTCTTGCTTGAGCTTGTCGAATGACTCAGAGAGCTGCCGGCGCATAGAGTCGCCGGCGCGGTTTTTGGCCTCCAGCTCCTCATTGATGCGACGCACCTCCACGATAAGCCCTTGCTGGCTGCGGCGCTTCTTGTGGATTACATAGAGGAGTGCTGCAATGACTATAAGCCCCACCGAGAGCATCGCGATGAAAGCGGTGAGGAGCCAGGCGCGTTGCTGAGGCTCATTGCCATAGAGCCGGGTGATTTCGGCGTGCGCCTCCACGATTGAGAGGCTGCGGCCGGAGTCCTTATATACGCGGGCATTGTCGGTGCACAGCAGCGTGTAGTTGAAAGCACGCTTGCTGCTCTTGTCGATGAAGTCCGACTGGATGATTCGGATAATCGACTGCGCCTCGCGGTTGGCGCAAGCCACATCGTTGGCAGCCGAGCGGATGAGATGAAGGCAGTAGCCCTGCATGTCGCCGGAGTTTTTCAGGCATCCGGCAATAGCCGACTCGAGCATTGCAGCCTTGATTGATGGCTTTGCAGTCCGGGCGAGTTCCTGCTCAAAAAAGAGGCGGTAGTCCACGTCGAGCAGAGTTTGCTCATAGTATTTTTTCAGCCAGCCCTCATGGATGAAGCTCTCATAGCGCTCCCACACTTTCTTGGGATTGGAATAGATGGAGTCGTTGGTGACGTTGTGGAAAAGCACGGCACGGTTGCAGAACTCAATGTGAGCCACAGCGCAGGCCGTGTGGGCTGCGGGAGGCAGTTGCTCGATAGGGGGCATTGAGGAGAGAATGTCGCGAGCCGTGTAGAGCTCGCCACGCAGGATTATGATGTTGGCGATGCGCAGGTCGGAGAGGGCCTTTGCTTCAGAGCTGCCGATTGTGTTGGCGATGTCCTGGCACGCATAGGCATAGTGCATTGCCGAGTCGGAGTTGAATTTGGCATATTCATTGTAGATGTGGTCGAATATGGAGAGGAGGTCGTCGGCAGTGAGAGCCGAGGCGGCCGACTTCTTCATTTGTTCGATTTGGGCATTTCTGCGGGCTATGTAGGAGTCGGCTTTAGCGACCACCGAGTCGAGGTGCAGGAACTCACGTTCGAGCACGTTGTCCGACGCTTGGGCAGGGATGTTGAGCGACAGGAAAGCGCAGAAAAAAAAGGTGATGAAATGGCGCATAGCAATGGTCGTTTGTTGTGTTGATGAAAGAAGTTAGTGTCTTAGGCAGAAAAAGAATCCATATATTCGGTATTCGATTTTTTGCAAAGATAGTGCATAAAGTTTCATATATCCAAAAAAAATGTCAAAAATCGGAAGCGCTTAGGCGAAATTTTAGTGGAAGAGAAGCTGAGATAAGTCCTAAATGGGCTTTAATAGATGTGCTGAAAAATCTACTTTAGAGCTTAAATCAAATAAGTTAAAATGCTGATATAGAATAGAGTAATGCTTATATTAATTTACTCTGCAATTTACACTGCGAATGAATGACGACCGGAGAGTGCTAATTTTGTAACACCAAATCGTAATTGGTATACAGACGATATAGAACAGATGTTGAATAGTAATTAGTGTTTATTCTCGCGAATGGGGGGGAGTGGTAGAAAAAAAAGTTGTAGGGTTTAGAAAAATTGTAAGTTGTTATTAATGGCACTTCCCCCCATTCATTTATCAGGATAGGCACCGACGGCCCAAGCAGAAGAGAATTTTCACAAAAACAAACCCCTCAATAACCAGCGAACACCGCCAGCCATACCCCCGGCAACTAATGGCGGTGT
>CAMGFF010000194.1 GCA_946055125.1 uncultured Prevotellaceae bacterium
TCATATGCGGCGAGTCTTCTTTCGGCATCCTCAATCACCTCAATCTTCTGCCCTAATTGCAGGGCTCTTTCTCTTGTGCACATAATTATGTCGCTTTAGTGTTCACGCTGCAAATTTACGGCTTTCCCACATATTTTCCAAGTAGTAATCTTAAAATTCAATCCGCCACTAACCGCGAAGCATGGGAATAGGTGGGTGTGGGGCGGAAGAAAAAGGAAGCGGGTGTGTCGGGAATAAGAACCGACACACCCGCCTGGTGTTTTTTGCTCTCAAAGAGCTTTACTTTGCTGCGAGGGGCGCTGCCTGCTTGTAGGTGCGGGTGCCAAGCTCCTTGTCG
Organism: uncultured Prevotellaceae bacterium; assembly: GCA_946055125.1. Lineage (GTDB taxonomy): Bacteria > Bacteroidota > Bacteroidia > Bacteroidales > Muribaculaceae > CALZFJ01. The sequence continues at coordinate 338 of CAMGFF010000194.1, forward strand.
AGCATGTAGAGGCCGTAGCCGTTGTCCTTTATCATCTTCAGGTTGTCGATGATAGTCTGGGCGTTCTCCTCTTCTTCCACTTGCTCGTCGATGAACCACTTGAGTGTGCTCTTGGTGGCGAAGTCGTCTTCCTCCGATGCCACTTTGTAGAGGCCGTTGATGAGCGATGTCACCTTCTGCTCGTGCTTGAGTGTCTCTTCCACTACGTTGAGCAGCGACTCCCACTGGGTGGGCACTGCTTCGATGGCACGGAGTGTCACGGCGCCGCCGCGTGAGGTTACGTAGTTGAACAGTATCATGGCGTGATCCTGCTCCTCCTTGAATTGCACTTCATACCACTTTGCGAAGCCGGGCTGGCCATTGGCGTGGCACCATGCAGCCATCGAAAGATAAAGATAGGCCGACCACATTTCGGCGTTAATCTGGGCGTTGATAGCCTCTTCTACTCTTTTGTTAAGCATAATTCTTTGTTGTATTTAATGAGTTAATATTTCTTTTTTTTGTCGGTGCAAAATTACTAATTATTGCGCCACGATGAACCGCAGCAATGGCTATTTTTTGTTAATTTTTTTCTCGTCGGCAAAGCGGTTGGGGAAGTCGATGTGCACTGCGGGGCGGCGCAGGGCATAGACTATGAGCGCGATGCCGGCGATGATGAATGGAATGCTGAGCACCTGGCCCATGTCCATTCCGCAGGCCTGGCGCAGCTCTATCTCCCATGGCTCTTGCACGTTCTTGATATATTCTATCACGAAGCGCGATGAGAATAGCACGGTGAAGAACACGCCGAAGATGAGCCCCGGGCGGCGCTGGGCGTTGCGCTTCCAGTACATCCACATGAGCAGGGCGAAGAGGGCGAAGTAGCACAGTGCCTCATAGATTTGCGTGGGGTGGGAGGGCTGGGTGAACACCGGCTCGGCTCCGCGCATCCATGCTCCGAGGTTGTCCACGAAGCAGAGGCCCCAGGGGAGGTCGGTGACGCCGCCATAAATCTCGTGGTTCATGAGGTTGCCCAGGCGAATGAAGCCGCCCACCATGGCGATGGGAATCACGAGGCGGTCGAAGGTCCACAGCGGGCTGCGGTGGGTCACTTGGCGCGAATAGATGATGATGGCTATGATGATGCCTATGGTGCCGCCGTGGCTGGCGAGGCCTCCTTCCCAAATCTTGAAGATGTCGGCAATGTGCTGCGAGTAGTAGCTCCAGTCGTAGAAGAACACGTGCCCCAGGCGGGCGCCCACAATGGTGGCTACTGCCACATAGATGAAGAGTGTGCCGAGCCACTTCTCGGGCACGCCCTCGTGGCGGAACATGCGCCACATCAGCTCATATCCGAGCCAGAAGCCCACGGCGAATGCCAGCCCATACCAGCGCACGGTGATGAAGCTGTCGATGAGGTTGGGGTTGACGGTCCAGGTGATGAAATTTGTCATTTTTGCTTTGAATATGCGTTGTTTTGTTGTTGGAATTTATTCTGTGTGTTGTCTTTTAGAAGAGCGACATCTGCGCATCTTGCTTCTTGGCCGGCTCCTCGGCGTGCTTCTTTCCGGGCTTCACCTCGGCGGGAGCCTCCTCAAGGTCGGCGAGGGTCTTGGGCTCGGGCTGCGAGGGTGGGGTGGGCATGAGCCAGTCTATGTCGGCAAGTTCGTCCATCGTGGGTTCATTGGTGTGGGCAGGCTCCGTGGCTGCCGGCTGTTCCTCGGTGTGGAAGGTGGCGTCGATGCTGTCGTCGGAGAATGAGTCGTTGTCGAAGATGTCGTTGGGAACTTGTGGCGTGGCTGGCTCGGCCACGATGTCGGCGGTGGCGTTGTCGCCGGCGATTGTGGAGTCGAAGCCGAAGGTCTGAGCCACGGCGCCGGCTATGTCGCGCTCTATGTCCGAGTTGTCGGCCGCCGGTGCCTTGGGCTGTGCCTCAAGCTGAGCCGTGAGCTTGGCGATTTCGGCACGAAGCTCGCCTTCCAGGCGTTTCTGGTCGGCAGTGAGGAACTTTATTTTCTGCTCATAGAATGCCACGTCGCTCTTGCGGTCGCGCTGCTCGGTGGCAAATTTGCCGGCCAGGCGGTCGCGCTCCTTGCCCAGCTCGCGCAGCTCGCGGCGCACCTTGTCGGTCTCGGCGAGGAGCTCGTGGCGAATCTGCTCAATCTCGGCGTTCTTCGAGGCTATGAGATTGGATATTTCGGTGTCCTTGGCCTCGATGGCACGAAGGTGCTCGTCCTCCTTGATGTCGAGCAGGTGGTTTTTCTCCTCCTCCACCTTGGCGAGGTCGTCGGCGGCCTGCTTCAGCGCCTCGGCACGCTCCATGCTCAGGCGCTTCACTGCGGCGTCGCGCTCCTGCATCACCCGCAGCACATTCTGCTCGGCCTCGGCGCGTGCCGCCTGCAGTTCCTCGCCGAGGCGCGTTGCCTCGGCCGCCGATGCCTGGGCGGTGGCGGCTACGCTCTCGCTATGGGCCTGGAGGTCTTGAATTTGCTTCTTCAGCTCGGCGGTTTCGGCGTTCTTCTTGGCTTTGAAGTCCTCCACGTGCTCCAGCTTGCGCTCTATCTCTTCCATCATCTCGAGGGCGGTGTGTGCCTCTTTGAGCTCGGCGCGGGCGGTTTCAATCTCCTTGTCCTTTTCCTCAATGTCGTGCCTGAGCTTGGCGATGTCCTCGCGTGCAATCTCGGCTTCGAGCTTCGAGCTCTCGGCCTCGCTGCGGGTGGCGGTGAGCTCGGCGGTGAGCTTCGCCACCTCCTCGGCGGCGGCCTTTGCGCTCTCGGCGCTTGCCTCGGCCTCTTTGTGTGCCACTTCCACGCTGTGCTCGGCCTCGATGCGTGCTTGCTCTGTGCGCTCCTCGGCTGCTTCCTTCGCGGCCTCGGCTGCGGCTTGTATCTCCTCGCCGGTCTTTATTGCGGCCTCGGCGGCCTCGCGGGCAATGGCGGCGGCTGTGCGTGCCTCGGCGGCCTCGGCCATGGCCTCGGTGGCGTGAGCGTTGGCCTCCTCAAGCTCTTTCATCTTGCCCTCGAGCTCGGCGCGGAGGGCGGCAAGTTTCTTCTCGCCCTGGTCGGCCATGTCCTTGTAGGCGGCAGCGTCGTCGGCATATACCTGCATCACTTTCACTTTGTTGAGCAGACTCTTGTTCTCAATCACATATTGCTCGTGCTCGGCCTCCAGTGTTGCCACGCGCTGCTCGAGCTTGGCGGTTTGCTCTTTGAGTGCTTTGCGCTTCGACTCTTCCACCTGGCACTTCTGCCGGGCTTCGTCGGCTCGGCGTGCGCTCTCCTCGGCGGCTTGTGTGGCGCTCGCGAGCTTTGCGCTTATCGCGTCGCGCTCGGTGGTCCAGATGGCTGTCGCCTGCTCGGCGGCGGCACGGTGAATGTCGTCGATTGCGCTCTTGAAGTGCGTGCCAAGGCTCTGCGTGATGGCTTTCTTCTCGGCCTCGATGTCGATGCAGTCCTTCACGATTTGTGGCAGATTGGCATTCACAATGGCGATAATAGAGTTGAGGAAGCCCTCGGGCAGCTCATAGCTCACGGCGTGGGGCTTCACCGGCACCGGCGAGGGGGAGGGTTGCGCCGGCACCGCTGCCACTGGCTTCACCGGCTCGGTGGGAGCGGTGGGCTTGAATGGGTTTATGTAAGGCTCGCGCTTGTCTGTTTCGTCGTAGGCGAGGCCGTCGTCGATGTCGTTGCTTATCGGGTCGTCTGAGAATCCGAAAGCATTCTTTAGGTTTTTGAAAAACGACATATTGTTTCTTATTGTTGGGTGTTTAGAAAAATAATCTACATTTATGCTGTTGTGCCGGGCTTCATCACTATGCCGAGGCTCTTCCGGCCGTTGATGGCCACGGTGAGCGGTGCGGCAAAGTCGATGATGCGCAGGTTGTCGCTCTCGTAGCTGCTCGGCTGGGTGGCGAGATAGTCCTCGTCGATTACGCTGCCGTCGCCAGGGGCTCCCACGGTGAAATATCCCACGCCGAATGAGGTGAGGTTCTGGAAGAAGTGCGTGCCCTGGCTCGGCTCTATGCGGTTGCCCTTGAGCGAGGTTTCCACTATGAGCTTTGCCGCCGAGATGTGAGGCCACTTCACGGGGATGCCCAGCGCGGTGTCGCTCGAGCCCCAGCGGCCGGGGCCTATGAGTATGTAGCTGCGCCCTTGCTCGGTCATCGAGCGGTTGATTTTCTCAATTTCGCGGGCAATGAGCGAGTTGTTCATCATGCCAAAGCACTCGGGTTTCACCATCACTATGCTTGTGATGTTGTCCATTAGTCCGTGTCCCAGTGCTGTGAGGCTCTTGAGGATGAGGCTCTTTTCGTCCGATTCCATCACTTTCTCGTCGAGCATCTCCTTGCGGTCCACGATGGGGCGTATTTGCAGCCAGTAGAGCTGTCCCTTGCTCTCGGTCTCGGCGGTGATGGGCTTGGAGTTGTTGATTATGCCGGCAAACTCTATCTCCACTGGGCGGCACATGGCGTCTTGCCCCTTGGTGAGCATGAGGTCGGCTATCTCGGCCAGAGGATACACGCCGTGCTGAAGCACGTTGGCAAAGGTCACCACCTTGCGCCCCATGCCGGCGTCGCTGTCGCGGATTATGCCGCTGTTGAAGTCGTAGGTCGATACCATGTAGCGTAGTGCGCCGGTCTCGGCCACGTCTTGTATGCGCATCTTCTTTATGTTGAAGCCGTCGTCTATGCTGAATGAGGCTGTTTCCTTGCCG
>CAMGFF010000195.1 GCA_946055125.1 uncultured Prevotellaceae bacterium
CCGGCAGAAGCGCTCAATTCGTGCAGCGACGATGCCGCACCCGAGAGCACCATCAGCAAGTTCACCATCGACCAGTCGGCAGCTACGCTCACTCCGGGCGAGACTCTTGTGGTGACTGCTCAATTCTTCCCCGACGACGTAAAGGACAAGACCGTGACATGGACCTCGAGCGATGAGGCTGTTGCCACCGTCGACAATGGCGTGGTCACCGCTGTGAAGCCCGGTGTGGCTACCATCACCGCCACTCCCGCAGCCATGCCCTCGTTGGCAAAGTCGCTGAGCGTGACCGTAACTAATAAGGCTCTCACCGCCGCCGGCGAGGTGGATGGCACATGGGAAGCCTATTCCACCGTTACCGTGACCGGACAGCTCAAGGTACCTGCCGGCAAGAGCCTCACCATTGAGGAGGGCGTGGAGGTTATCTTCAACTCTGCCGATGCCACCGGCACCGGTATCGAGTTCACCGTGGAGGGCAACATCTATTGCCGCGGCACCGAGGAGGCTCCTATTCTTTTCTCAATTCCCTCGGTTGAGCGCAAGTTCTCCAATGTCACCGATTGCAAGAACCTGTGGGGCGGATTTATGCTCTGCAACACCGCAGCCAATGCCGAGGCTCTCTTCGACAACTGTATTATCGAATATGCCGGAAGCGCAATGATTGAGACTTCGCCCTCGGTCGTTGCCGGTATCTACAGCGCAGGTGAGGACTATGGCGTGCAAATCACCACCAGCGGTGAGTTCAAGGGCTCACTTGTTGTCACCAACTGCATGATTCGCAATGGCTTTGCCGATGGCATATATATGCAGGGCGGAAAAGCCATTATCACCCACAACACTTTCTCGGGCAACGGTGCCACCGGTGGCGAGGCGGTGAATGTGAAGGCCGGCACCAGCACCGTGGTTGCCTACAACGTGATGTACAGCCCCAATACCAACGGACTGAAGCTCTCGAGCTCGGGTCAGGACGATGCTGCCGGTCGTGGCCAGGCCAAGTGTGTGGCCTACAACAACACCATTGTCAATGCAGGCTGGCGCCGCGATGGCACAAAGGGTGGTTGCATATATGTGGAGAAAAACATTCTCACAAATGTTTTCAACAATCTCATGGTCAACTGCAAATATCGTGCTCAGGCACCCAAGTGGGGCACTCCGGGAGTTTCCGATGGCTGCGATGACAAGTCGGTTATCGACTACAACTGCTATGCTGCCGGCAGCATAGTGAGCACCTTGCAGCAGGACATCGACGACGAAACCACCGTGCCCTATCTCAACTACACAAGCAACAAGAACTATGCCGACGCCGTGGATTCTCACAGCCTTATCGCCAAGGCTGCCAACGACCTCGGTGTGGCATTCGCAAGCTATCCTATCGACACCAATAAGCTCGACAATGCCATCTTCGACTCTGCGTGGGATTTCACCGCCACCTCGCTTCCTGCCGGTGCCACCGATGGCGCAGGCCTCACAAGCATTGTGAGCACATCGCTCACCGTGGGCGGAACCACCTACACAGCCGACGCTCCGCAACAGTTCTTCGGTGCCAAGAAATAAGCCGGAAAGTCTTTTTCACATAACTCAGGGGGGTATCATAGCGATACACCCCCTGTCGTTTTTATATCATCAATTATATAAAATTAGCCGCTTAATCATGCCTATTCCGGTTGCGGTCGTTCATTATTGCTGCGAAGTTGTCGATGGCCCATTGCACCATGGGGCGACACGCTTGCATGAAAGAATGTGCACGAGGGGTGAGGGCATAGTCGGTGCGTGGTGGCACTTGGGCATACACTCTTCGCACAATGAATCCATCGGCCTCGAGGTTGCGCAGTGTGGAGGTTAATACTTTCTGGGATATATCGGGGATAGCCTTGCGCAGGTCGGAGAAACGCATAGGCTCAGGATGGTGCATAATGTGGTGCATCAGCAGGAGCGACCACTTGTCGCCCACTCTCGACAATATGTTGCGCACCGGGCAGTCGGGGAACAACGTCTCTCCTATTATTATGCTGTTTTCATTTTTCATCTACACAAATAAAACGTGAAAGACAGCAAAATTATTGTCTTTCACGTTTATCATCATGCTCAAGCCGTGAGCTTACTGCTCCACCACACCGTCGGTCATGGTGTATTGCTCAAGCGAGCCTTCCTTGCCTTGTATGCAAATATATGCCAATGGCTCTTTGCCTGTGCACTTGGTGTTGCGGCTCACCGCCGGGGCCACTCTCACGATGCTGCCCGACGACACCGGCTCTTCCTTGCCATCGAGAATGAATACGCCCTCACCACTCAGCACCACATACACTTCCTCGTTCTGCTTATGGTGATGGAAGAATGGCACGCTGCAGCCCGGCTGGAGTGTGCCCAGCGACACTTCAACTGATGTGGTTTTTAATAAGTCTTTCACAAAAGCCTTTCCCTCAAAAGTGGCAAGGTTGCCCACGGTGGCAATACTGTAGTTCTCTGTCGATTTTTGTAATTCTGCTTTGTTCATAATAATCTGTGCTTTGTTGTTGTGTCGCAAAGTTACGACTCATTTTTCAGGGTTGCAAGAAGGCACATGAAAGGAAGTAAGTAACTTGGTGGTAACTATTGCTGATTTTCAGCATAGTGGATAGTGCCTATTTTAACCTAATTTATTAATGAAATTCTCCATTCCCTCTTTGCATCGCAGGCTTTCACATTGGGAGTGGAAACCGACCGGTTTTCCAGCTCGGCTATATAAATCCCGAGGGCGCCACGTGTGCTTTTCACTACCGTGCCGCAGTCGGAGTTTACGACTGCGGCACGGCTTGCTTTTATTCTGATGCAATGTGCGAAACTCACAGCTGGCGCAGGAGCTTGCCGGTGGGTGTGGTGGGGAGTGCGGGTAGTGCCAGGTAGTGGCGCGGAATGGCATGGGAGGGAAGGAGCGTCTTGAGCCGGGCGATGAGGCCGGGGTGCACTTCGCCCTCCTTTCGCTCGCCGGGGGCAAGGCCCGGGTACTGAAGCACGAGCAGGAGCTCCTCACCCCACTTCTCCGATGGCCGCGAGGTCACGAAGAATTTTGCCCTGGGCAGCACGCGGGCTATCGCTTCCTCCACCTCTTCGGGAAACACCTTGAGGCCGCCGGTGTTGATCACGTTGTCGTGACGGCCGCGCCAGTAGAAGCGGCGCTCATCGAGGAGGTCGACGATGTCGTTGGTCACTATGGTGGGCTGCGTGAATTGCGGTGCGTGAATCACGAGGCAGCCACGCTCGTCGAGCGAAAAGGTCACGTTGCCTATGGCGGTGAATGGCTCGTGCCCGCTGCTCACCGGGGCGAGGGCCACATGGCTGCACGTCTCGGTCATTCCGTAGGTCTTCAGGGCGTTTACGCCTTTCTCGGCGAGCCATCGCTCAATGCGGTTGTTGAGCGTGCCGCCGCCAATGATGATGGTGTCGACCAGCTGAAGGTACTCGGGGTGGTTGATGAGGTAGCCCAGCTGCGATGGCACCACTGCGAGGAGCGACACGCGGCGGTTGCTGTCGTAGCCGGCCATAGGCTCGTTGCTCGGCTCCTGCTCCACAATCTCGGCCCCGGCCTCAATGGCACGCACTATCATCATCTTTCCGGCGATATAGTCGGGCGAGAGGCACAGGTAGAGCAGCGACCCGGCGTTGATACCCAAGCGCTCGTTGGTGAGCCGTGCCGATGCCCGCAGGTCGCTTTTGGGCAAGTGTATTTCCTTGGGCTTCCCGGTGGAGCCGCTGGTGTGGGCCACAATCGAGTCGCCGGCCGAGTAATATTCCTCAATGAATCGCGCCGCCTTGGCCGAGGCGCAGTCGCGCACCTGCTCTATTGAGGTGCATAGCTTGCCGTTGATTCTTATATCCATAGGGCGTTTATTCGGTTATCCAGTTGAAATCGGGGATTTGCCACTTCTTTGTGGGATTGTAGCACAAGTAGTCGGCGTGCTGCTCAAGGGGCGAGGCGATATTGTTGCTGTAGAGGGCGCCTGTGCCAAGTCCCTGCGGAATGCGCACCTGCAGCGTGGTCACCCACTGGGCTATGGCGTTGAGCCCGATGTTTGACTCCAGTGCCGACGTAATCCAGCCGCCAATACCAAATTGTGCCGCCATCTTGAGCCACTCGGTGCTCCCCGCAAAGCCGCCCATGAGCGAGGGTTTCAGTATGATGTAGTGCGGGCGTATGGTGCGCAGCAGGCTCATCATCATCATGGGGTTGGTGATGCCTATTAGCTCCTCGTCGAGTGCCACCGGAATGGGCGACTCGCGGCACACTCGTGCCATCGCCTCCCACTGTCCGGCCTTGATGGGCTGCTCTATGGAGTGAATGTTGTGCTCGGCGAGGCGGCCAAGGCGATCCATCACATTTTCGGGCGTGAATCCGCCATTGGCGTCAACGCGAATGGTGAGGTCGCGATCGGTGTATCGGCGGCGTATGTGCCCTATCATCTCCAGCTCCTGACTGAAGTCGATGGCGCCGATTTTCAGCTTGATTACTCCGAAGCCGGCTGCCACTTTCTCGTCGATGCGGGCTATCATCTCGTCCTTTGTGCCCATCCACACCAGCCCATTGATGGGTATGTGGTAGCTGCCGCGGACAAAGTCGTTGTCGAAGCACACGCGGCGGCAGCCCCGGGAAAAGTCGAGAATGGCGGTCTCGAGCCCAAACTGTATCGAGGAGAACTCGGCGAGGTCGGTTTCCTCGCCCATCGCAATGTTGCGGCACAGCTCGCGCAGCTTTGGCTCGTAGCGGTCGCTATCCTCGGCCGAGAGTCCCTTGAAGAGGGCACACTCGCCCAGCCCATAGCGCCCGGGGCTTTGCTCATCCCATATTTTCAGGAAATAGGTGTCCTTTTTCAGCAGTGTGCCGCGCGATGTGCCGGCTGGATTGATGAAATCGAGAGTGTATTTTGCAAAAGCAGCTTTCATGATTTAGCCAGGGAATTTGGGGAACTGCTCGAAATTTGGGTCGCGCTTCTCGAGGAAGGCGTTCTTGCCCTCCTGAGCCTCCTCCATGAGGTAATACATGAGTGTGGCGTC
>CAMGFF010000196.1 GCA_946055125.1 uncultured Prevotellaceae bacterium
ACCGCCGTATGCCGAACGGCACGTACGGTGGTGTGAGAGGTCGGTAAATACGAAAATAGGAGATAAACACCCTATGATTAGTGTTTACCTCCTACTCGATTGTGGATAGGGGGGGCGGTTAGCGCACGAGCACCTTGGTGGCGGTGCCGTGAAGCGTCACTATATAGATACCGGCCGGGACGCTGATGCGGGCATCGGCGGCCACGGGGGCGCTGAATAGAGTGCAGCCCGAAGGAGCTGTTACGGTCACTGCGGCGCCATTTGCTCCGCTGATGATGATTTCGCCCTTGCCACCGGCAACCTTGGCAACCTTGGCGGCAGGAGAGCTTATTCCCGACTCGGCATCAAATTCAACCACAGCGGGGCTTGAGGCACGCGACTCACCGTTGCTATAGACGGCGCTCACCTGGTAGGCGTAGGTGCCGCTCATGCCGGGCACGTCGGTTGCGGTGAGCGAGGTGACAAGCCCGGAGTTCACCTTTGCGCCGTTGCGGTAGATGTTGTAGCCCAGCAGCTCGGTGTCGGCCGGGAGCAGTCCGGCAGCTTGGAATGAGAAGTCGTCGAGCATAAGGGCGTAGCTGTCGTAGGCATTGTGGTGGATTGCAAAGTGCTTAGCGCCTGCGGGGAGAGAGAAGCTGAACTCGGTCCACTCCTCCGGCACAATGCCATTGGCGGGATAATTGGTCACGCTCTCCACCGGCAGCATCGTCTCAACATCGGTGCCCGAGGTGGAATAGAGCACCTCAAACTCCTCGGGGAACGCCGTGGAGAAGCTGCGTCCGAAGAACGACACCACCTGGGCTTCGCCCGAAAGCTCGGGAGAGATGAGCCAGTTGTCGTTGAGCGAGTTGCAGCTGAAACCCATGAGCAGGCGGCTGCCGCTGTGAGGTGGGCAGTCGGGGAGATAGCTCGATGGCACACCGGCGAGCACAGGGTCGAAGAGCTGGAACGCCATGGGCTGAGTGCGGTAGGGGTTGTTGGTGTCGGAGAGGAAAGTGTAGGTCTTCTTGCCGTCGCCGTCGAAGAGCGTCCAGCCGCCGAAGTCGCTGATGGTGAGAGGCTCGTAGCTCTCGCTCTCGAAGTCTTCCACGCGGTCGAAGTTGCCGGTGAGGCCGTCGAGCGAAGGAGCGGTCCAGGAGAGCGATACCTCGCCGGCAGCCGCCGAGGCAGCCACATCGGTGGGAGCGGGGTGCTCGGAGAAAGATACGGTTGCAATGGTGGAGGCGGCATCGTTGGCAGCCTCACGGTCGGCATCCCACTTCACTGAGGCGGTGAGGGCATAGCGCTCGGGCGAAGTCGCGTTTGTGGGCACATAGACCTTAGCGGTGACCACCGAGAGCGGGGCGATTTCGGGCAACTGCGCTGTGGACACCATGCCATTGGCGTCGGTAACCTCGAGCACAGCACCGGCAGCGGTAGCCGAGCCGAGATTCTCAATTGAGGCCGAGAGCTGAAGCAAATTGCCGGCAGCCACCTTGCCGGCAGCCGAGAGAGCGGCGATGCGCAGGTCGGAGTCCACGAGGTCGCGAATGCGAATGTTGTCGATAGGCACGCTCCAGGTGCTCTCGGCAGTGTTATGGATAGAGCGCACACGTAGCTCGATGCGAATGTAGGGCGCCTGCTTGAAAGCGGCGAGGTCGGTGCGGCAGAGCGTCCAGCCCGAGGTGGGAGTCTCCTTGAGGTCGATAGTCTGCACCACCTCAAAAGGCCCACTGCCCTTTGCCACCATCACATCGATGGCGCTGCCCATGCCCTGGTAGAAGAACTCCAGCACAGGATTGGCAGCTGCCGATACACAGGCCTTAGTGGAGCAGAATCCGAAAGAGGCATTGGCCTCCATGGGCATGATGAAGAAGAAGCCATCGTCGGCATCGTGAGAGTTGAGGTATTGAGGTGCTCCGGCCTCGTCGTCGTTGCCGGCAAGCTCGAGCTCATTGTCGCCCACGAATTGAGAAAGGAAAGTGTTGTAGCCATTCTCGGGGTCGAGCATCCAAGGCTTGCTTGGGGAGCGGCCGGCGAAGCTCTCGGCAAAAGGCAATGCGTCGGGCTGTCCCACCACCACGATGTTGCTCTCGGCAGCAGTGGAGTAGTAATACTCGGCAGTGCCGGCAGTGACCTGGTAGGCGGCGAAGTCCTGGGCGGTGACTGAAGAGTAGTCGAAAGTAACCGAAGTGGCCGAAGTCTCGGCGATAGCCGGGTCGTAGATAGAGCCGAAAGCGTCGAACACATAATAAGTGACGCTCGCCACATCCACATATCCGCCATTCTCGCCCACCTCGCTCACAGCATCCCACGAGAGGGTTACTTGCTTGCAGTCGTCGGAGAGCACGGCCTTGAGATTGGAGGGAGGCATGGGGTTGTCGGGCCCGGCGAAGAACATGTCCGACTTGGCAGTTGCGCCCGGGGTGTCCTTCACGAAAGCCACGGCCTCAACCACATTATAGGTGTTTTTCACAGGCACATCGATCACCCTCACATCGCCGGGATTCACGCCGGTGATGGTGAGCACCTTGGAGTAGTTGACCGACACCTGCACCGAGTCGATTGCAGCCAGCGAGGCTCCGGTGAGGGTGGTGGTTGGGGCGGTGTAGGTGACAGCAGCTTTCAGCTCGCCCTTGGGGGCTACCTGCACTGCCACCGAGCCTGCGGCCGGTGGGTCGACACGCTCAGAGGGGTCGGCGATTGAGAAATTGGTGAGCTTCAGGTTGCCCGACTTCGCAGCCTCGGAGAGGGCGTGGAAGCCGAAGTGGTAGTATCCCTCGGCCTCGACCGAGAAAGTCTGCACGATGTCGACGAGCGTCTTGCCCTGAGAGGCAGTGGCAAGCTCAACCACCGAGGTGGTCATAGCCTCCACCGACTGGCTCTCGCCCATGGCGATGGCGAGGCGCTCCTCAGTGCCCGACGTTAGCGCCGACGACATTTGCACCGACAGCTCGTAGGTCTTGCCGGGAAGGAGATGCACGGCGGGTGAAATCATCCAGTCGTCCATAGCGCCCGAGGCGGGCTTCATGCACACACTGTAGCCGGTGAAGCCGCCCACCTTCCAGGTCTTGGTGTCGGCATTGGAGTCGAAAGCCACATATCCGGCGATAACATTGGGCTCGCCCTTGCCGAGCGAGTGCACGAAAGGCACCTCATAGAATGTGGCCGGCGCCTCGGCAGTGCGAGGGGCAAGCATGGGCGCTGCAAACGACGGGCGCGCGAAGCGCTCTGCCGAGGAGATTCGCTTCATGGGCAAGCCGGAGGAGCGCACAGGCAGCGCCTGTGCAAGCGCAACGCCGGCAGCGAGCGAAGCAATGAATAAAAAAGAGAATTTCTTCATAAAAATTGAATATTTGTAATAAAATGATAGAATAATCGGGTAATAAATACAAAAGTATAATCATTAGACGAGAATAGAGGCGAAAAGTCTGTTAATAAATACAAAAAAATAGAGTTAATAGATATTTTTAGGCAGAAAGTGCATATTTCGGAACCCGGCAGCCACATTTGTGGCGGTTGTAAGTTTTTGGGCATATCTACATTGCTCAAAGGCTGTGTAGCGTTAAATCCCTTTAATCCCGGGGGCAATCTTTGGGGATATTGAATTTTTTGAGTAAGTTTGCAAATTAATTGTTTATTTAAGACCATGGCATCAAAACTCTGGGAGAAAACTGTGGAGGTGAATCACGATGTTGAGGCCTACACCGTGGGCCGCGACCGTGAGATGGACCTCTATCTTGCAAAATACGATGTGCTGGGCTCGCTGGCTCACATAACCATGCTTGAGAGCATAGGGCTGCTCACTACCGACGAGCTCAGGGTGCTCACCGCCGCCCTGCGCGACATTCACGCCGAGGTGGAGGCAGGCAAATTCGTGATTGAAGATGGAATAGAAGACGTGCACTCGCAGGTGGAGCTGATGCTCACCCGCCGCCTCGGCGACATGGGCAAGAAGATACACTCGGGCCGCTCGCGCAACGACCAGGTGCTGGTAGACCTCAAGCTCTTCACCCGCCACCAGCTGATGGACGTGGTGGAGCTTACCCACAGCCTCTTCGACGAGCTGATACAGAAGAGCAACCAGTATCGCCACGTGCTGATGCCGGGCTATACCCACCTGCAGATAGCCATGCCGTCGAGCTTCGGTCTGTGGTTTGGAGCCTACGCCGAGTCGCTGGCCGACGACATGCTGTATCTGCAAGCCGCCTATCGCATGACCAACCGCAACCCATTGGGTTCGGCAGCGGGCTATGGCTCTTCATTCCCCCTGGACCGCTCGATGACCACGCGGCTGCTGGGTTTTGACTCGATGGACTACAACGTGGTCTATGCCCAGATGGGCCGAGGCAAGATGGAGCGCAACGTGGCCTTCGCCCTCGCCACAGTGGCGGGCACGGTGGCCAAGATGGCGTTCGACGCATGTATGTTCAACTGCCAGAACTTCAACTTCGTGAAACTCCCCAAGGAGTGTACCACAGGCTCGAGCATCATGCCGCACAAGAAGAATCCGGATGTGTTTGAGCTAATCCGTGCCAAGTGCAACAAGCTGCAGAGCCTGCCGCAGCAGATCATGATGATTATGAACAATCTGCCTGTGGGCTACTTCCGCGACCTGCAGATTATCAAGGAGGTGTTTATCCCCGCGTTCGACGAACTCAAAGACTGTCTGCAGATGGCCGCCTATATCATCAACCGCATGGAGGTCAACGAGCATATACTCGACAACGCCATCTACGACCCCATGTTCTCGGTCGAGGAGGTCAACCGGCTGGCAGCCCAAGGCATGCCCTTCCGCGACGCCTACAAGAAGGTGGGACTGGAGATCGAGGCGGGCACTTTCAGCGCCGACCGCAACATACACCACACCCACGAGGGCTCGATGGGCAATCTCTGCAACGACCGGATAACCCAACTCATGGAAGATACGCTCAGCGGCTTCCACTTCGAGCGTGTCGCCGAAGCCGAACGATTACTCCTGGAAGGATGAAGCATATACATTATTATATAATAGCAATCGTGATGACGGTT
>CAMGFF010000197.1 GCA_946055125.1 uncultured Prevotellaceae bacterium
TTGGTTTATACATTTACATTATGAGAAACGCGATGAATGTGAAAATATTGTAACAGGGCAGCACTATTTTCCCCGGCCGGTCACGCTCACGCGCGGCGGGCCAGACGGGCCATGAGCTTGTCGTGCAGCGCCTGTGGCATGAAAATGAGCGCGGCGGCAATCACCACCACGAGGTAGCATGCCTCAAAGACGCGATTCGGAGTGCAATAGAATAGCACTCCACTGGCAATCACAAGCAAGAACGCCACCCACGACCGCGCGGAGATGTGAATCTTGAAATATTTGCGCGTGTCGATGGCGCGATACACGAGCAGCACCCCGAATGACACAATGGAGCATGCCACGATGCCAAAGGTGCCGAAGTGGCTTATCAGCACGAAGTTGCCCACCACATTCACCACCCCGGCCAGCATGATGCTGGGCATGGAGCGTGCCGTGCAGCGCGAACACTGGTAGCCAAGCTCAAAGAAAGTGCTGATGGCATAAATCATCGATGAGAATGCCAGCGGATATAGATAGACTACACTTTGCTGGTAGTCGCAGTTTACTATCCATGGGTAGCATAGCCTCAACCCGAAGCAAAACACCACCACCAGTGCCGACATGGCATAAATGTAGCTGTTGAAAATCGACGAGAAGAACCGGTTGCGGTCGGGCGAGTGATACTGCTGCAAGGCATTCTCCTGCCAGGCTTGGTAGAAGATGGCCGAGATAATCTGCAATATTGTGGCAAACTTGAGCACCACGGCATACTGGCCGTTCTCGGCAAGCCCTATGTAGTGTTCTATGAAAAACTTGTTGCTACTGCTTATCACCCACCAGCACAGCCCGTTTATCATCAGGGGAAGGCTGTAGATAAGTATTTGGCGGCCAATCTCCAAGTCGGTGACACTCTGACGGAAGTATCGTGACATCACCTTGAGCTTAACCTCGATGCACACTACAGAAATAATACGTGCAAATATATTGGAGAGGAAAATACCCTCAATTCCCAGCTTGAGCCACACCACGAGCACAAGGCTCAGCACCATAAGCGCCGACGAGGTGATAATTCCGGCCAAAGCATAATATTTCGTGTAGCCAAGGCCTCGGTAGGTGCTTATGGCTATCTCGTAGAATGCCATCACCACAAGCATTGCCACTATGAGCCAAAGGCAGGCAATCTTGGTGAACATCGACACAAGCAGGGCTACACCCAAAACCAGTGCCGAGTTGCTTATCACAGCTTTGTAGATGGTGGATATTACCTTGGTGCGCAGTGTGTTGTCGGTACTATCTACAAGGAAGCGGAAGCCGCCATCGTTCATCTGAAGGCACACCACACTCAGTGCCACAAGTATTGCCGAGAGGCACAGGTCGTAGTAGCCATATTCGGCCACCGGCACGAAAAAGGTGTAGAGCGGCACCAGCAGGAACGTGATGAGCTTGCTGCCCAGTGTGCCCATGCCATATATCAACATATCGTTTATGAATTTGCCCGACCGGCTCTTCGATTGATTCATTACACCTCAGTTTTGCTGAATTTTCCTGCAAAAGTAGCCATATTTTTTTGATTTCTCCCCATTTGCCCACACAAATTGCCTCCCGTGGCCTCAATTTGTGCATTTTGTGGTGGCATTTTGCCAAAAAATGCCCCGGCACATGCGGTGTGATTGATTTTTTGTGTGTAATTTTGCGGTGGAATATGTGGCACGGCGCACCGCCGCCCACTCACCGATAACTCAACTATACACATGACTATCGACACTTCACCCTACATCATCTCGCAGGAGGCCTCCACGCTCGACGCGCTCCGCCAGCTCAACGACCTGTCGGGAAAGGCAATGACCCTCTTTGCCACCGACCGCCAACACCGAGTCACCGGCACACTCACCGATGGCGACATTCGCCGCAGCCTCATCGCCGGCGCACAGCTCACCACTCCGGTGCGCGACATCATGCACCGCCACTTTGCCGCCTTCCGCGGCGAGGCCCCGCAAATTGCCGAGATTCGCGAGGTACGCGCCCGCCGCATCACCCTGGTGCCACACCTCAATGCCGACGGCACGCTGCGCCGCCTCTACGACTTCTCGGTGTATCACTCCATCCTCCCCATCGACGCTGTGCTCATGGCCGGCGGCAAGGGCGAGCGGCTGCGCCCCATGACGCTCGACACCCCCAAGCCCCTGCTCAAGATTGGCGACAAGTGCATCATCGACTACAACATCGAGGCACTCGCCCGCAATGGCGTGACCAATATAAGCGTCACCGTGAACTACCTCGCCGAGAAGCTGCAGCAGCACTTCGCACGGCCCGTGGCCGGAGTGCAGGTGAAGTGCGTGAAGGAACCCTGCCGCTTAGGCACCATAGGCTCGCTCACCCTGGTCGACGACCTCACCAGCGACACCGTGCTGCTCATGAACTCCGACTTGCTCACCAACGTGAGCTTCGAGGAAATGTTTTTAGCCCACTGCGAGGCTGAGGCCGACCTCACCGTGGCCGTGATACCCTACATGGTGTCGGTGCCCTACGCCATATTCCGCACCGAGGGCAACGACGTGCGCGGCCTCGAGGAGAAACCCACCTACAACTACTATGCCAACGCCGGAATCTACATGATTAAGCGCAGCCGGCTCGAGATTATCCCTCGCGGTGAATACTACGACGCCACCGACTTCCTCGAGGAGCTCATTGCCCGCGGCTGCCGCGTGCGCCAGTTCCCCATAAGTGGCACCTGGATCGACATAGGCTCGCCCGACGACTTCCGCGCCGCCCAAGACTTGGTGGCCCGGAGTCGTTTCACAACGTGAGATTACGGGAGGTGATAGTCGATCGGTCTTCCCTCGAAAATGGGATTGCCATGACGACGTTGTCATTCTAACCAACAAAACAATAGCCCGGCACAGCTTTCCCATTCTGTGCCGGGCTATTATTTTTTTGTGGATGCCTTGTGACGTGCCGTCACTTGGTCACTGCAAATTTCTTGCCACCCGAGATGTAGAAACCGGGGGTGAGGCTGTCGCGGTTCACTCTCACGCCTTGCAGATTATAAACCGGGGCATCGATACTCCTGCCGGTCACAATGCTCTCAACTCCCGACTCGTTGTGCCATGTTTCTACGTCGGACACCGACTCGGTGCCACCACCATAATACACAAGCTGCACGGTGATAGCTTCAATGCCATCTTCCTCATCGTTGATAATGAGGGAGTTGTAGCTGTTGTTCCAGTAGAAGTTATAATCGGGTGTGGTGAGTGTGAGTGGCAGCTCGGTGAGATCCTCGCTCAGGCAGGGATATGCGGCAGTGGTAAATGTGTAAGGCACGCCATTCACTGTGAAGCGCAGAGCCATCTTAGCAGGATCGAGAAAATTGTCCTCGGCATCGAATGTGGCAGTGCGCAACGCGATACCATAGCAGGCGGGATCGCTCCAGTCGTTGAAGCTCACGTCGGTGAACACGGGCTTCATGGGAGTGCGGGCCACGTCGTGGAATTTCTTAATAGTGGGCGCGATATAACGGTAGAGGCAATTGGCAGAGTTGGGCTCCACCGACAACAGTATGTCGGCCGAAGGATTGGTGAGGCAGCCGTTCGCGGCATCGTAGTCGAAAGTGATATTATCCTTTGTGGGAGTGAATGTGGTCGATGCGATGCCCCACTCGTTGATTTGGGTTTCGTGAGTTGCAGGGGTGAGATAAATGAGGTATCCGTTCTTCACGCCCACGAGCTGTGCATTGGTAAAAGTCACCTTATTGCCATCGATTGAGCCTTTCACCCACATGTCGTAATCATCAACGAGTCCTTTCACCAGCACATCATTGCCATCAATGGCAATCTCGCCAAGCATACCGAGCTTGTCGGTAAGGTCGAGCTCGCTCACGTCGGGATTGGTATATACAATCTCAGCCTTAATCTTCTCAGCCGATTCAGTTGGCTGGGCGATAGCCACATCGAGCTTTGTGTATTCGGTGACCATATCCATGTAGCCGGCCCACTCATTGGCATATTCCTCGCTATAGAAAGCTGCGATGCCACTCTGCTCGGCCACGCTTCCGTCGAGCGATATTTTGTCGCCATCGATTGTGAAGGTAATAGCCTGAACCTCTGTATCAATCACTACCGCAGCAAGGGCATTGTCGCCGGCTCCCTCAAGGTCGATTTTTGCAGGATATAGATGAAGATAGGCGTTATTCCACGAATCGTGGGCTATTGGGGTGCCCGGCTCCACGGTTATCTTTGTGCCGTCGGAGCTCAGTGTGCCCTGAATCCAGGCATCGTTGTTCACCCATGTGAGCACATTGCGCAGCCACACCACACCGTCGGCTGCTTTCACCACCTCGGCATAGAACCCATCCTGTTCCATGGTATAGAGGTCGCCCCAGTCCCAAATCAGCGACTGGCCTGCACGCTTATACACACTGTATTCTCCTACTGGCTTGTCGTAGAGCAGGCCATCGGCAGCAGGCTCGGCTTTAATCTTGGCACGCTTGATCTCTGTTGCCGACTTGGCAAACCTCACTCTATTGACACTCTTAAAAGCATCTACACCTGCCGAAGCTCCAAAAGCCACAGCCATTGCCATAAATAGAACTACGTAAAACTTTTTCATACGATTTGTAATGTTTATTGAAAATTAGTAAATCTTGTCACATTTCATAGCGACGAATCATTATTAAATTGGCAATTATCGCTGCAAATTTACCTATATATTATCAACGAATTATCACATTTTTCAAAAAACATCGTGTTTCTATGGGAATATCGGCATAAATTGAGGATTTTCAGTTAATGACTCAGTTTTGCAGTTCGGTAAAGGGGTGTGGTTGCCATATATCGGGGCAGGGCTGATCTCGCGGGCAGATTTTCGGTTCTCAGCGCATAAAATGGGGCATTTCCCGATTTTATTGGGTACGCCGAACAGCCTCCGATGTGCTCGGAGGTTGCAAATGGGGGGGGTGATTTTTCAGGCCCGCCGTTTTTGCCGTTGCTTCTGCTTTTCTTCTTTGGCAAGTTGCCGGGCGG
>CAMGFF010000198.1 GCA_946055125.1 uncultured Prevotellaceae bacterium
ATAGAGCCATGGGCGGGGTGGCATGGTGCAAAGCTCCCACTTGCGCTCGGCTGCTGTGCGGGGATATGAGGTCATATACACGGCTGTTCCGGCAAGCGGAAGGCTGGCGCGTCCACCTCCAAGGCGGTCGCGTATCTCCCCACCCGAGCCAGTGGCTGCGCCATTGAATGGCTCCACGGTGGTGGGAAAGTTGTGTGTCTCGGCCTTGAGCGAGATCACAGTGTCGATTTCCTTAACCTCAAAGTAGCCTGGCTTCTCGGGGTTGCGCGGAGCGAATTGCTCTATGCTCGGCCCCTCTACGAAAGCCACATTATCCTTATAGGCCGACACAAGAGTATTGGGGTTCTCCTGCGAGGTCTTCTTTATCATCTTGAAGAGCGACATGGGCTTCTCCTCGCCATCGATAATGAACTTGCCATTGAATATCTTGTGGCGGCAGTGCTCACTGTTCACCTGCGAGAAGCCAAACACCTCGCTGTCGGTGAGCGGGCGGCCCAGCTTCACTGCAAGCTGCTTGAGATACTCTATCTCCTCAGGATTAAGGGCCAGTCCCTCTTTTACGTTGTATTCCTCTATGTTGTCAATGTACACGATTTCTTCGGGAGTCTTGGTAATCTTGAACGTCTCGCCATCGAGAGTGTGATACACACGCTGAAGCATTTTGTCGAACTCAGGGTTCTCGACCGAGGCAACAGCAAACTCCTCAATACGAAGAATGCCCGAAATACCCATATTCTGGGTGATTTCAACGGCATTCGTACTCCATGGGGTGATCATTTCGCGGCGCGGACCCACAAAAGTGCCCGTGAGCACTTTCTTCTTGAGTGGCTTGGCGCCATCGAGCAGCCATGTGAATTTCTCGATTTCGGAGTCGGAAAGAATGTGGTCGGCATCGACCGCATAGATTGTAGAAGCTCCTTTTTTGAAGAATGTTATCATAATAAGTTATACTTGAGTGATGTTTTCTGATGTTTTTTTGTAGTAATTATGCCGCAAAGTTACAAAAAATCTCTGTAAATGCCGCAGAAAATGATGGGAAATACACTGAATGGCTTAATATAAAAGCGTTTATGAAGCCATGCTCCGCCCGACGATAAACCGGCGCCTGTGGATTATGCCCGATTCTCCTGCCAATTCGGGCGTGCTATATCGATGCGCGGCGGTAGAGGTACACGGCTATGAATGTGTATATCACATTCGGTATCCACATTGCCACAAATGGCGACGTGTAGCCCGACACTGCAAACGACGACGTGACCGTGGAGAACAATATGTAGGAGAAACTGAGCAGTAGCCCAATGCCTATGTTCACTCCCATGCCGCCCTTCACCTTGCGCGACGACAGCGACATGCCTATCACCGTGAGGATGAACGCCGCACCGGTCATCGCATAGCGCTTCTCAAGCTCTATCTCAAAGTTCTTTATATTGGCCACACCACGTTCCTTCTGGCGCTCTATGTAGGTCTTCAGTTGCTCGTTGGTGAGCGTCTCCTGGTCGTTTTTCGAGATGAGGAAGTCACGCGGCTCCATCTCTATGATGGTGTCCTTCTTCGCGCCGCGTGTGATGGTCTCGCGAAGGCCCTTGAAGTCGCGAATCACATAGTCTTGCACGGTCCAGCGATACAGGGTGTCATATTTTATCGACTGTGCCGTGAGGCGCGATTTCATCATCTTGTTTTCAAATTTCTCAAGCGAGAACTTGTAGCCGGTCTTCGACACATTATCGTAGCGCGACATGTAGGCTATCACACCGGGCGCCACCTGTAGCTGTATGTTGGTGCCATATTCCACTTTTTTGTTGCTCACCCACTTGTTGGTGTAGGCTATGCGCTTCACGTTGGCCGGTGGTATCACATAGGCCGACAGCACGAAGGAGAATGTCGCGATTATTGCTGCCGACACCAGGTAGGGCACCATGAGGCGGCGAAAGCTCACGCCACTCGAGAGTATTGCTATTATCTCGGAGTTGTCGGCAAGTTTCGACGTGAAAAATATCACCGCAATGAAGGTGAAAAGCGGGCTGAACTGGTTGGCAAAATACGGCAAGAAGTTCACAAAGTAGTCGAAAATCGTTTCTTTCAGCGGCGCGCTGAGCATCGCATCGAGCTTCTCATTGATGTCGAACATCACCACGATGGCAAGCAGCAGAAGTATTGAGAACACATACGAGCCAAGAAACTTGCGGATTATGTAGAGGTCGAGTGTCTTCACCAGTGCCTTGCGTGGCTTCTGCGGCAACGTGTCGGCGGCTTCCTTGCCGGCTGTATTCTTTTTCTTGAAGAATCTCATCGTTTCAGTAGATATAATAAATCAATTCACGGCTCACAGCCTTCGGGTCACATTCACTACCATCCCCTCTTTCCACGCCTTGAAGTCGCCTGCGAGAATGTGCTTGCGTGCCTCGCGCACAAGCCACAGGTAGAACGCAAGATTGTGTATGCTGGCAATCTGCAGGGCAAGCAGCTCCTGGCTCACAAAGAGGTGGCGCAGATAGGCCTTGGAGTAGAGGCGGTCCACCTCCGATGGCCCATCTTCCTGTATCGGACTGAAGTCGTCGGCCCACTTCTTGTTGCGCATGTTCATGATGCCGTGGCGGGTGAAGAGCATTCCGTTGCGGCCGTTGCGCGTGGGCATCACGCAGTCCATCATGTCCACGCCGCGCTCTATCGCCTCAAGTATGTTTGCCGGAGTGCCCACGCCCATCAGGTAGCGGGGCTTGTCGGTGGGAAGAATCTCATTAACCACCTCTATCATCTCATACATCTTCTCGGCCGGCTCGCCCACGGCCAGTCCGCCAATGGCATTGCCATCAGCTCCCAGCGACGCCACAAACTCGGCCGACTGGCGGCGCAGGTCGTGATACACACAGCCTTGCACAATAGGGAAATAGGCCTGAGAGTAGCCGTAGTGTCCCTCGGTTTCCTTATATCGCTTCCAGCCTCGCTCAAGCCAGCGGTGAGTGAGGGCAAGTGACCGGCGGGCATAGTCGTAATCACTTGTCCCCGGCGGGCACTCATCGAGTGCCATCATTATGTCGCTGCCTATGATGCGCTGTATGTCGACTACCCCCTCGGGCGTGAATAGGTGCTTCGAGCCATCAATGTGGCTTCGAAAGTAGGCTCCCTCCTCCTTGAGTTTGCGGTTGGCCGCGAGGGAGAACACCTGGAAGCCGCCACTGTCGGTGAGGATGGGGTGCTTCCAGCCATTGAATTTGTGCAGTCCGCCTGCCCGGCCTATGATGTCCATGCCGGGGCGAAGGTAGAGGTGGTAGGTGTTGCCAAGTATAATCTGTGCCTTTATGTCGTCCTCAAGCTCATGAAAGTGCACGCCTTTCACCGATCCCACCGTGCCCACTGGCATGAAGATAGGCGTTTCTATCTCGCCATGTGCGGTGGTTATCAGGCCTGCGCGTGCGTGGCTCGCCGGGTCAGTTGCAAGTAGCTTGTAATCCATCAATCAAAATGTAATTATCCTGAAAACAATATTTCTTGCAAAGGTAATCAAAAACCACGACAATTCCGTAATTTTTTCGCAACAGAACTGCTGTGCCGGCCTAAATTTATGCCGAATGGCCAAAATCCACCTTCCAAGTCCACACGATAAGCCCTCCCCTGTCGCTCCACACGGCAAGAGACCTCGGTTTCAAAAAGAAAAAATCCTCACGCCGTGTGTGTACTCTCCTTTTCAGTCAGTGTACACTCAGGCGTGAGGAAAATCGTTTTATCGGTGCAGTGTGGCTAATTACTCAGCCTTGCCTGCGCTGCCAAGCACGTTGATAATCTTGTGCTTGTAGAGCTTCTCCATGTTGTCGCGAGCCGGTCCAAGATACTTGCGGGGGTCGAACTCAGCGGGCTTCTCAGCGAATACCTGGCGGATTGCTGCGGTCATTGCAAGACGGCTGTCGGAGTCGATGTTGATCTTGCAAACGGCGCTCTTGGCTGCCTTGCGGAGCTGCTCCTCAGGAATACCGATTGCATCGGGGAGCTTGCCACCAAACTTGTTGATAGTGTCAACCTCATCTTGGGGAACCGATGAAGAGCCGTGGAGCACGATGGGGAAGCCGGGGAGCTTGGCCATTACTGCATCGAGCACGTCGAATGCCAATGGCGGCGGAACGAGCTTGCCCTCCTCGTTGCGTGTGCACTGCTCGGGAGTGAACTTGTAGGCACCATGTGAAGTACCAATAGAGATAGCGAGGCTGTCGCAGCCTGTGCGGGTAGCGAAGTCGATTACCTCCTCAGGGTCGGTGTAGGTGTGGTGGTCAGAGCTTACCTCGTCCTCAACGCCGGCAAGTACGCCGAGCTCACCCTCTACTGTCACATCGTGTGCGTGTGCGTAGTCAACAACCTTCTTTGTGAGGGCCACGTTCTCCTCATAGGGGAGGTGCGAGCCATCAATCATCACCGATGAGAAACCGCAATCAACGCACGACTTGCAAAGCTCGAAGCTGTCGCCGTGGTCGAGGTGAAGAACAATCTGGGGCTTCTCCCAGCCAAGCTCCTTGGCATACTCCACTGCGCCCTCTGCCATGTAGCGGAGGAGTGTGGCGTTGGCGTAGTTGCGTGCGCCCTTCGATACCTGGAGAATTACCGGCGACTTTGTCTCGCTGGCTGCCTTGATGATAGCCTGGAGCTGCTCCATGTTGTTGAAGTTGAATGCAGGGATTGCATATCCACCCTTGATGGCCTTTGCAAACATCTCGCGAGTGTTCACAAGACCGAGATCCTTATAATTTACCATTTTGATTAAAAATAAAAATTATGTAAACAAAAAAATAATTCTTTTCTCAGTTATTTTTTGCTTTTAGCAAATCAACTCTTCTCTCTGCCCTCGCGCTCTGCGTGCTTGCGGCGCACACACCCTTGTGGGCTGAATTTTGGTCACAGAGTGTCGGGGCACACATAGTTTGTCGAGTGCAAAGTTAAGAAATCTTCGTTTCTTATCAAAGAACTATGCAATAATAATTGCCGTGAC
>CAMGFF010000199.1 GCA_946055125.1 uncultured Prevotellaceae bacterium
AAGAAGTACCTCAAGCGCTAAGCGCATCTCAAGAGCTTTTTTATTATAACATTAAAAACACGTTAATGAGAACGATTACATCAATTATAATTGCAATTTCAGCATTTGCCGCTTCGCCGGCGGCAAATGCTATTGACTATGCAGCCTGGTCGATTGAAAACACAAAGGGCAGCAACTACACGGCTGCCGATGGCTCATTCAAGACTTTTGAGCGCCCCGATGGCGTGACCGAGACCGATACCCCGCGATTCAATGTGCTCGTCAATCAGGAAGCCTACACAGGGCTTTATTGCGCCTTGAATGAATGGGGTGGAAGCGGCAGCTTTGGTGTGATTGACTTCCGTAACGATCAGTCGATTGAGGTGTTTGTTGCTGCTCGCAAGGCTCTTGGCGACTTCGATATTCTTCCGCACGATGCCAGTGTGCATGACGTGGAAACAATAGGCGAGAAAATGCTCCGCTTCAAGATAAGCAAGCCCGAGCAGCAAATCACCATAGTGCTCGGGGGCGAGTATCAGAAGGGCGATGTGCTCCACTTGTTTTTCAACAACGTCGACGACCCGGAGCCTGCCGTGGATCCCGACAAGAAGGCAGCCGGCGGCTACTTCTACGACCGCAGCACAAAGACCTACTACTTCGGCCCGGGCTACTACGACCTCTCACAAACTCATGGAGGTGAAGTGACGGCAACAGTGGGCAGAACCGTGTATGTTGCCGGTGGAGCAGTGCTCAACGGCATGATTACGCTTGCAGGCGAAGGCGCATCTGTTAAGGGGCACGGCATTGTGGTGCAAAGCAAGAGTGGCGTGGGGTCGCAATTGAATGTGTATAATTGCACCGGTGGTGAGGTCGATGGCCCGGTGTTCTACCGCTACAAGGTGGGTGGCTGGCAGACTACCTACACCTATAGCAGCAACGTCAACTTCCGCAACATGAAGGTCATTTGCGTGTATGGCAGCTGCACCGATGGTATGGACTTTCAGGGATGCCACGACCTGAGCTTCGACAACTGCTTCATTCGCGCCAACGACGATGCCGTGGCAGTGAAAGGCCTTTGCTCGGGCGATCCCAAAGATGCTCCCGCCGAGAAAAACCTCAGCTTCAACAAGGTGCAGATTTGGAGCTCGGCCAATGGCGGTTTCAACCTTGGAGCCGAAACCACTTGCTTCTATGAGAACATCAAGTTCACCAATTGTGAGGTGCTCTACTCCTTCGACGGCAAGGGACTCAACGGCTCGATGGACGACCGCTCGGCACTCAACATCTGCGCCCTGCACGGCACATATTTCAAGGACATCCTCTATGAGAACATTTATGTGAACCGCTGTGAGCGACTCATAGGAGTATCGTTCAAGGACAGCTTCTGGTATGGCACAATTCAGGGCGACCAGACGTGGCCGGGCGACATAAGCGGCATCACCTACCGCAACATCACCTGCCCCTACAACACACAGGGCAATATCTCCAACGACATTCTCTTCCAGGGCTGGCACCAGGAGGGAACAAGCGAGAAATACCCCAATGGTACGCCCGACAAGTTCATTCACAACGTGACATTCGACAATGTGATTGTGGAGGGAGAGCCTGTGCTCGGCTGGGACAACGAGCATCTCATCACCAACAACACCGAGGAGCTGCAGCTGGTGTATGACTTCACCTTCAGTGCATCTTCGGGAATCGACTCTGTGCTTGGCGACACAAAGCCGGCACGCGACTGCGACGACAACTACTACACCATCGATGGCCGCTTGGTGAAGAACCCCACACGAGGTATCTACATTAAGAACGGAAAGAAAATCGCCATTTATTAACAACAACGCAATAATTAACATCTAAAAAACTTTACTATTATGAAGAAATTTTTCCTTTTTGCTTCACTTTTTGGAGCTTCAATTACCATGACGGCTCAGAATTTTGCCGGTGGAACAGGAACTGCCGACGACCCATATCAGGTTGCTACAGCCGAACAATTGAAGGAAGTGACTAATTTCACCACAGCCCACTTCATCCAGACGGCCGACATCGACCTCGATGGCGTGGAATTTGAAAGCATTGGCACTTTCACTGGTGTTTACGACGGTAATGGATATTCTATCGACTACTACACCAACGAAAGCGGGAACAATGGCGCGGGCCTCTTCTCGCGCCTCAACACTCCCGGCGTTATCAAGAACGTAACCATGAAGTATGCCGAGGTTATAGGCGGCAACTGGTCGGGCATTCTTTGCTCCACCAATGGCAACTGGGAGGTTCTTGGCGGCGACATCATCAACTGCACAATCTACGACTCCTACCTCGAGGCAGCCGAATCGACCGGAGCTTTTGCCGGTGTGGCAGCAGGCAACTTCGTGGGTTGCCGCGCCTATAATGTGACAGTGGAAGGCGGTGAGCATTGCGGCGGCATATCGGGCATCAATGAAGGCGGTGGCCGCTACAAGGACTGCTCCTTCCACGGCAACGTGATTGGCTCGGCAATGGTGGGCGGTATTTGCTCTTTCTACAATGGTGAGTCGAAGTGGGACTATGCCTTCGAGAACTGTGTGGTTTATGGCAACGTCACTTCTTCGACCGGCACCGTGGGTGGCGTGCTCGGACAGCCCAACTGGAACTGCAACTCGGCTCACATCATCAACTGCGCAGTCATGGCCGATGTCACAGGCCAG
Organism: uncultured Prevotellaceae bacterium; assembly: GCA_946055125.1. Lineage (GTDB taxonomy): Bacteria > Bacteroidota > Bacteroidia > Bacteroidales > Muribaculaceae > CALZFJ01. Next base: position 2,664 of record CAMGFF010000199.1, read on the forward strand.
GGCGTGGGCGCATTTGGTGGAAATGCCCTGCGTGGAAAGCTGCAAAACTGCTATGCCACCGGCAATGTGAAAGCTACCGGTATATGGAGCCATGGTTATGATGACCCCTGGAATGGTGGCTTGTGTGCAGTGAACTTCAATGGCCCCATTGAGGACTGCTACTTCTCGGGCGTAATCACCGGCACCGACGATGTGAAGATTGCCGGCGTGTGCGGACGCAACTGGCCGGGTATCACCGTGGCTCGCACTTATTATAACGCCGATGGCGCTCCCATGGGAATGGGCGACGGCGATGAGCCCGACAACTACGACACCAAGGCCCTCCTGCCCGAGGAAATGCTCAGCCTGAGCAACTTCAAGTTTGCCGACATGAGCAAGTGGCAGATTGCCGAAGGCACCACGCCTTTCCTTGCCAACCAGACTGCCCCGCTCAAAATCACCGAGTGCACCGAGAGCCGCGTGGCCGGAACCGGTGAGGCCGATCTTGAGTTTGTGTATATGTATGGCTCGCTCGCCGAGAGTGTGATTGTGCCCGTCACCATCAATGCCGGAAACTGGAGCGCCGACGTGCCCGAGGATATACTCACCGAAACCGAGACCCTCACCGTGATTGGCATCGGCAAGGACAAAATGCCGTCGATGGTCACCAAGGCAAAGGTGCAGAAAGGCTCGCTGGTTGAGGGTATAGCAAGCAATGGCGAGAAGAAGGTGGAGGCTATCTACAACGTGGCCGGACAGTGCATAGCCAAGGCTGCTCAGGGACAGGTCAACATCGTGAAGTATAGCGATGGATCGGTTGAGAAAGTAATCAAATAAAAACGACTATTTAGCTTTTCCGGGCAGGCTCTTGCGTGTCCTGCCCGGATTGTTTTTTTCTTATTACGCACCAAGGAAACAATAAACCTAAGATTATGAATTACTACCGACAAAACTACATGGTGGCGATTGCTTTAGCGCTTTGCATGGCCTCATCGTGCCCACTCTTGGCCGAGGCATCGCAAGCAGCCGCTCCACAGCAACAGTCGCAGGCTGTGACAAAGCACACAATCACAGGTCACATAGCCGACAAGAATGGAGAGGGTCTGATAGGCGCCGTGGTGAAAGTGAACGGCACAAAGACCGTTGTTGCCACCGATCTCGAGGGCAATTACTCTGTGTCCTATTCCGGAAAGGGTAATGTCACCTTATCTTATTCAATGCTTGGATATATCACAAAAACCCTGCCGGCTGCCCAGGCTAAAGGCGGCGTGCTCAATGTGGTTCTTGAAGAAGAAGCCGAATTGCTCGATGAGGTGGTTGTGGTGGGCTACGGCTCGGTGAAGAAAGAGTCGCTCACCTCGGCTATCGCAAACATTAAGGCCGAGGACATCTCGCGCTCGGCCGCTGTCAACACATCGGGCGCACTTGCCGGAAAAGTACCGGGAATAAACAGCCGACAGAGCGACGGCCGCCCCGGTCACTGGACGAGCATCAACATTCGCAACATGGGCACCCCGCTCTATGTGGTCGATGGTGTGCAGATGGACGAAGGTCAATTCAACAATATCGATTTCAACGACATTGAGTCGATGTCGGTCCTCAAGGACGCTTCGGCTTCTATCTATGGCGTGCGTGCCGCCAATGGCGTGGTGGTTGTAACCACCAAGTCGGGAAAGCGCAACCAGAAGTGCCGCATCAACCTCAACACCTACTATGGCTGGCAGTCGATGTTCAGATACCCCGAAATGGCCGATGCGCCTACCTATGTCACAGCAAGCGTGCAGGCCACCACTCTGCTTGGCCAAACCCCGAAATACACCCGTGAGGAATATGACGCCTACATGAGCGGCGCTAAGCAGGGATTCAACTGGAAAGAATTTATATGGAACAACAGCGCACCGCAGTGGTATGCCGAGCTCAATGCCAGCGGTGGCTCTGATAAAATAAGCTACTATGTGGCTGCAAGCCACGTCTATCAGGAGTCGATGGCTCGCAACTTCGGCAACTTCCAGCGAACCAACGTGCAGATGAACATTGACGCCGACATCTCCGACAATTTCCGCGTGAAAGCTCGCTTCAATGGCCGCGTTGAGGACAAGAAGAACTCGGCTTTCAACCTCTCTTATCACGGCAACGATGAGTACTGGACCCTCACCTATGCTATCGTTAACAACACTCCCACTCAGTTCCCCTATGCCAACAACAACCCACTCTATCCCGCTATGTGCGGCTGTGCCCGCTGCACCAACTATGCCAACCTCACCTTGGACAAGGCCGGTGAGGCCAACGACAACTG
>CAMGFF010000200.1 GCA_946055125.1 uncultured Prevotellaceae bacterium
ACCGCACTTTGACCACGCGGTTGCTCGGCTTCAAGTCGATCGCCTATAATGTGGTGTATGCCCAGATGGGGCGCGGCAAGACCGAGCGCATAGTGGCAAGCGCCATTGCCGGAGTGGCAGCCACGGTGTCGAAGCTGGCATTCGACGCCTGCATGTTCAACTCGCAGAACTTCGGCTTCATTAAGCTCGCCGACGAGTTCACCACCGGTTCGTCGATAATGCCCCACAAGAAGAACCCCGACGTGTTTGAGCTCACCCGCGCCAAGTGCAACAAGCTACAGGCGCTGCCCTACGAAATCACACTCATCACCAACAACCTGCCCTCGGGCTACTTCCGCGACCTTCAGCTGGTGAAGGAGTCGTTCCTGCCGGCTTTTGGCGAGCTGAAGAGCATCCTCGTGATGGTCAATGCCATGATGGCTCAGGTGAAAGTGAACGAGCATATCCTCGACGACCCGCGCTACGACCTCATGTTCTCGGTGGAGGAAGTGAACCGCCGCACGCGCCGGGGCGTGCCATTCCGCGACGCCTACAAGCAAGTGGGACTCGAAATCGAGGCCGGCACATTCGAGCCGGTGAAGCAAGTGGCGCACACCCACGAAGGCTCGATAGGCAACCCCTGCAACGACGAGATTGCCGCCCTCTTCGAGCGAGAATTGGAGCAATTCGACTTCGACACCTATCACCGCGCCTTCCACACTCTCCTCACCGACAAATAAAAAACTCCCCACTAAAAAACTCCTAACTCCTCACTAAAAACTCCTAACTAAATGAACGCTTCCCCCAACCGCTACGCCGATGGCGTGATGAACTACCGCCAGTGCGGCAACTCAGGCATAAAGCTCCCCGAGCTCACGCTGGGCTTCTGGTGGAACTATGGCGAGGGCAACGACTATGTCGACTGCCTCGCACGGATGGCCCACGCCTTCGACAACGGCATCACCTGCTTCGACCTTGCCAACAACTACGGCCCTCCATTCGGGGCTGCCGAGTCGTGCTTCGGCCGCATGTATGCCGAGAACTTCAAGGCACACCGCCACGAGATGATTATCACCACCAAGGCCGGCTACAACATGTGGGAGGGACCTTATGGCTGCGGCTCCTCGCGCAAGATGCTAATCACCAGCCTCAATGAGTCGCTCCAGCGCATGCAGCTCGACTATGTGGATATTTTCTACTCCCACCGCTACGATGGCTTCACCCCCATTGAGGAAACCATGCAGGCGCTCATCGACATTGTGCACAGCGGCAAGGCCCTCTATGTGGGACTCTCAAACTATCCCACCGACAAGCTCCTCGCAGCCGTGGCCTACCTGCGCAACCAGCATGTGAATCCGCTCATCTACCAGGGCAAGTACAACATGCTCGTGCGCGACGTGGAGGAGCGGCACTTCGACGTGCTCAGCAACCTTGGCATAGGCTTCACCGCCTTCTCGCCGCTGGCACAGGGCATTCTCTCGGGAAAATACACCGATGGCATTCCCGATGACTCGCGTGCCGCCCGCCTCAACCCACGCATGAAGGAGATGCTCACCGCCGACACCCTGAAGAAGGTGCAGCGCCTGGCCCTGATTGCCGAGAGCCGAGGGCAGACGCTCGCGCAGATGGCCGTGGCGTGGATTCTCGCCAAGCAGATTGTGACCTCGGTGATAGTAGGCTCACGCACCATCGAGCAGCTCGCCGACAGCATAGGCGCGGTGCACAATAGCACCTTCACCGCCGAGCAACTTCTCGAAATCAACCAGATACTGCTATGATGCGCCGCTCCCTCGCCATATTACTCACTGCCGTGGCCGCCGTGGCCTGCACCACCATCGACGACAACCGCACTCCCGCCTACCAGGTGAACGTGCGACTCAACAGCGTGGGGCTGTGGGACACCTATGGCGTGCACGGCATGGGTGAATACCGCGTGTTCAGCCTGCGCAAGAAGCTGCCCACGAATTTCCACTTCACTGCCAACACCTACACCGGCTTTGCCGGCGTGCTGCTGCTCATGGGCTTCGACTTCACCACGCAGACCTACAACACCCCGGTGGCTTTTGAAATAGCCTGCCCGGTGGAGAACCGCGCAGATGTGACGGTGGACTACAACCCCGACACCTTTGAGGCCGTGTGCCCCGTGTGTGGCTCGCACTACAATGTGCTTGAGGCCGGCGGAGCTGCCGTGCAGGGGCTTGCCTACGACCGCCACTATGGCCTCACGCGCTACCGCGTCACCCCCGACAATGGCGGCTACATCATCACCAATTGAGATAATTCCAACTTTTAAGAAAAATTACACTATAAAGTTATGTCGAAAGCAACACTGAAAAATCTTGAGGCTTTGCGCGACGAGATGCGCCGCGTGAAGGTGAGCGCCGTGATTATTCCCGGCACCGACTATCACCAAAGTGAATACATAAGCAACCACTGGAAATTCCGCGACTGGGTGACTGGCTTCACCGGCAGCAACGGAACCGCCGTGGTAACCCTCGACAAGGCCGGCCTGTGGACCGACTCGCGCTACTTCCTCCAGGCCGCACAGCAGCTTGAGGACTCGGGCGTTGACCTCCACAAGGAGGATATTCCCGGCGAGGCCACCATCACCGAGTGGCTGGCCCGGGAGCTGACCGACGATGATGTGCTCGCCGTGGATGGCCGCCTCTTCTCGCTGGTGAAGGCCAATGCTCTCGAGGAATTCTGCGGCCGCAACGGATTCCGCTTCGCTGCCGACTTTGCCGCTGCCGACCGCGTGTGGGCCGACCGCCCGGCGCGTCCGCTCGCCAAGGCATTCGTGCACGATGAAGCCTTTGCCGGCGAGAGCGCCTCGCAGAAGATAGGGCGCGTGATGGCCGAGGTGGAGAAGCTGGGGGCCGACGCGGTGTTCATTCCCGCCCTCGACGAGATAGCCTGGACCCTGAACCTGCGCGGCGACGACGTGGCTTTCACCCCTGTTGTAATCAGCTACCTGTATCTCTCGGAGAAGGGAAACGTGCTTTTCATCGACTCGGAGAAGGTGGACGATGCCGTGAAAGCCCACCTCAAGGCTGCCGGCGTGAAGATTAAGGAATATGACGACGTGGAGGAGTATCTCGGCAAAGTTTCGGTAGATACCACAGTGCTCCTCGACCCAAATATCGTGAGCGACACCCTTGCTCGCGCCTTAGAGTGCTACAAGGTGTATGGCAAGTCGCCCGTGTCGGGGCTCAAGGCCATCAAGAACGAGGTGCAGATAGCCGGCACCCGCAAGGCCATGGAGCGCGACGGAGCGGCACTGGTGCGCCTCTTCAAGTGGATAGAGGAGAACGCCGCAACAGGCAACTACAATGAGTGCGACGTGTGGGAAATGGGCAAGAAATTCCGCGCCGAGAACGAGCTTTATCGCGGCGACAGCTTCGGCATGATAGCCGGATATAAGGAGCACGGAGCCATTGTGCACTACACGGCCTCGGCCGAGAGCGCATCCACGCTGCACGGCGAGGGGCTGCTGCTCATCGACAGCGGTGCACAGTATCTCGACGGAACCACCGACATCACCCGCACCATCACCCTTGGCAACCCCACTGCCGACGAGAAGCACGACTACACCCTGGTGCTAAAGGGTCACCTTGCCATAGGCCGCGCACAATTCCCGGTGGGCACACGCGGCAGCCAGCTCGATGCACTCGCCCGCATCTACCAGTGGGAGGAAGGCATGACCTACCTGCACGGCACCGGCCACGGCGTGGGACACTTCCTCGGCGTGCACGAAGGACCGCAGAACATACGCCTCAACGAGAATCCAGCCACCCTGCAGCCCGGCATGATTACCAGCAACGAGCCGGGAATCTACAAGGCCGGCCGCTACGGCATACGCACCGAGAACCTCGTGCTCTGCGTGCCCGGAGTGAAGAGCGAGGAGTTTGGCGACTTCTTGAAGTTTGAGACACTCACCCTCTTCCCCTACGACAGCCGCCTCATCGACCTCAGCATGCTCACGGCGCAGGAGATAGCCCAGGTGAACGCCTACCACGCCACAGTGCGCGAGCGCCTCACCCCCTACCTCACAGCCGACGAGGCCGCCTGGCTCGCCGCAAAGACCCAGCCACTGGCTTAATCATTGATCGTTAAATGTTTATCGAATAACTAAAAACTCCTCACTCCTCACTAATAACTCCTAACTAAACGAACATGGCTTTAATAAAATCAGTGCGGGGATTTACCCCGAAATTCGGCAACGACTGCTTCCTTGCCGACAATGCCACGATAATTGGCGATGTGACAATGGGCGACGAGTGCAGCATTTGGTTTGGCACCGTGCTGCGCGGCGACGTGAACACCATCACCATAGGCAACCGCGTGAACATACAAGATGGCTCGGTGCTCCACACCCTCTATGAGAAATCGACCATAGAGATAGGCAACGACGTGTCGATAGGCCACAACGTGACCATTCACGGCGCCAAGGTGCGCGACTTTGCCCTCATAGGCATGGGCAGCGTGCTGCTCGACCATGCCGAGGTGGGCGAGGGTGCCATAGTGGCGGCCGGCAGCGTGGTGACGGGAAAGACCAAGATTGGCCCCAACGAGCTGTGGGCCGGCGCACCGGCTAAGTTTATCAAGATGGTAGATCCCGCCCAGGCAAAGGAAATCAACATCAAGATAGCCAAGAACTACCTCATGTACTCCAAGTGGTACACCGAGGGCGAGGAATAACCGGCTCAAGACGATAGAGAGGCGCAAGATACACGATTTCGTGCATCTTGCGCTTTTTCACTGACCCTATGGCTTGAGCAAGGGAGTGAGGCCGGCAGGTGAAATTTATTAAACATTATTTAACGCTTAAAATGCGAAGTGGAAGCGATTTTTATATAAATTTCCATCTTTGTCACTTTTGAGGGTTATTGCTTTGGCCGACAGGGTTTTAAGCC
>CAMGFF010000201.1 GCA_946055125.1 uncultured Prevotellaceae bacterium
CCCTGCGAGGGGAGGGACAGCGACCCACCGGCCGCCGCCCCTCCCCTCGCCTATTGAGGTGGTTTTTGAGAAAAATTCCAATGATTACAGGGGTAATTGTGAGAAAAAAGTGGATTATAGGGCGGGGTCAGGCTTAGGGCGAGAAAAATAATTCGCTAATTTTTTCGTGGTTTGGCGAGAAATTAGTAATTTTGGCACTCATTTTGCTAATATATAGTTTAGGCGGCTCTGTGCCGCTTATTCCTACCGAAGAAACACTTTTTGACGACACTATCAATATGACAAAATTCTTTAATGAATTCGACAATATGGCAGGCGACGAAGCGCCGCAGATTATGCCGATTTTTGCTGAGATAAGGGTGGGCAATCCCGAGAACGAGGAAGAGAAGCCCATTGCCACCACCGATGTGCCAGTGCTCGCACTGCGCAACATGGTGCTGTTTCCGGGAGTGACGATGCCCATAGCCATTGGCCGGCAAAAGTCGATTGAACTGATACGCTCAGCCTTGAAGAAGCAGCAAAGCGTGGCCGTGATGTGCCAGAAAGATGGTGATGTGGAGGATCCCTCGATAAACGACCTCTACCCGGTGGGCACCGTGGCCGATATTGTGAAAATCCTTGAACTCCCCGACAACTCCACCAATGTGATTCTGCAAGGCCGCACCAGCTGCCGGCTGGAGGCAATCACCAGCGAGTCGCCTTACATGCGTGGCACGATAACCGTACTCGAGGATTTGCTGCCAAAGACCAACGACAAAGAGTTTCTTGCGCTCATCTACTCCATAAAGGAGATGGTGGCTCACATTCTGCGCGACATGGACGGAGCAAAGGAAATGCTCTTCGCAATTAAGAACATCGACAACCCCATCTACCTAATCAACTTCCTGGCCACCAATATGCCGCTCCTACCCGAGCAGAAGCAGGAGCTGCTGCAGGAAGCCGACGTGAAGAAACGTGCTTTCAAGCTCTATGCCATGCTCTCGAAGGAGGCGCAGTTCCTTGCCCTGAAGGCCGACATACAGACCAAGACGCGCGAGGACCTCTCGCAGCAGCAGCGCGAGCACTTCCTTCAGCAGCAGATTCGCACCATTCAAGATGAGCTGGGAAACAGCGTGGACGACGACATCGCCGAGCTCGCCGAGCGTGCCGACAAGAAGAAATGGAGCGACGAAACCTCGGCGGCTTTCGACAAGGAGCTGAAGAAGCTCGACCGCATAAGCGCCCAGTCGCCCGACTTCTCGGTGCAATACACTTACCTCGACACGCTGCTCAATCTCCCCTGGGACGAATACACCACCGACAGCTTCAACATGAAGAAGGTGGAGTCGAAGCTCAATAAAGACCACTTCGGCCTGGAGAAGGTGAAGGACCGCATCCTCGAGCAGCTCGCCGTGCTGAAGCTGCGTGGCGACATGAAGGCTCCTATCCTGTGCCTCTATGGTCCTCCGGGCGTGGGCAAGACATCGCTGGGAAAATCGATTGCCGATGCCCTGGGACGCGAATATGTGCGCGTGTCGCTCGGCGGACTGCACGATGAGGCCGAGATTCGCGGACACCGCCGCACCTACATCGGCGCCATGCCGGGCCGCATCATGCAGGGGCTGATAAAGAGCAAGAGCTCCAACCCCGTGTTTGTGCTCGACGAAATCGACAAGCTCGGCCAGGACTTCAAGGGCGACCCCTCGTCGGCCCTGCTCGAGGTGCTCGATCCTGAGCAGAATGGCCACTTTCACGACAACTACATCGACCTCGACTACGACCTCTCGAAGATTCTATTCATTGCCACTGCCAACTCGCTGCAGAACCTCTCGCAGCCTCTGCTCGACCGAATGGAGATAATAGAAATCACAGGCTATATTCCCGAGGAGAAAATTGAGATTGCCCGCAAGCACTTGGTGCCCAAGCAGCTCAAGGAGAATGGCTTTGAGGCCAAGGAGATTGATTTTCCCAAGGCCACGCTTGCCAAGATTATTGAGTCGTATACGCGCGAGTCGGGCGTGCGCGAGCTCGACAAGAAGATTGCCAAGGTGCTGCGCCGCATCGCCAGGCTGAAAGCTTCGGGCGACACTTTCTCCCACACAGTAACGGTGCAGAACCTGCGTGATTACCTCGGCGCCGAAGACTATAACCCCGACAAATATGAGGGCAACGAATTTGCCGGAGTGGTGACAGGCCTGGCATGGACGGCAGTGGGCGGTGAGATTCTCTTTGTGGAGTCGTCGCTCTCGCGCGGAAAGGGCGAGAAGCTCACTCTCACCGGCAACCTGGGCGACGTGATGAAGGAATCGGCGGTGATTGCGCTGCAATACCTCAAGGCCCACAGTGCTCAGTTTGGCATCGACTTTGAGCTATTCGACAAATACAACGTGCACATTCACGTTCCTGAGGGCGCGATTCCCAAGGATGGCCCTTCGGCCGGCGTGACGATGGTCACCTCGCTGGTGTCGTCGTTCACGCAGCGCAAGGTGCGCGGCAAGCTCGCCATGACAGGCGAAATCACACTGCGCGGCAAGGTGCTGCCCGTGGGTGGAATAAAGGAAAAAATCCTCGCCGCCAAGCGTGCCGGCATCACCGACATTGTCCTCTGCAACGAGAACCGAAAGGATATAGAGGAAATAAAGGACACCTACCTCCATGGGCTCACGTTCCACTATGTGAACACCATTAAGGACGTTATCGACTTCGCCCTTCTCCCCGAGAAGGTGGCCGATGCGATGAGCCTGTAAAAAACTTAGTTGCCGCTCAATGGAGGCGGCTGCCACAGCAAGGAGTGCCGCATGGGTCAGCCCCCGTGCGACACTCCTTTTGCCACACACGCTGTCTTTTTTCAGTGAATTGGGCGGCAAGTGGAAATTTGCTGTGATTTTTTTCGTAATTTTGTGGCATTATTTTTTAACCACAAAAAATTTCATTGAGTTTTGAGCAGAAAAAGAAAAGAATTGCCCGTGCTTGAGGGCGTGGAGATAACCGGTGTGGCAGCCGAGGGCAAGAGCCTGGCGCGTGTTAACGACATGGTGGTGTTTATCCCCTATGGCGCTCCAGGCGACATAGTCGACGTGAAGCTCGACAAGAAGAAAAAGAGCTATGCCGAGGCACACATCGTGAGAATGGTGAAGCCGAGCGAGCTGCGCAAGCAGCCGGTGTGTGAGCATTTCGGTGTGTGTGGTGGCTGCAAGTGGCAGCACCTCCCCTACGAGTATCAATTGCAGTGCAAGCAGCAGCAAGTGACCGACGCTCTTGTGCGCATCGCCAAGGTGGAGCTGCCCGAGATTAGCCCCATCATGGGCTCGGCACGCACTGTGAACTACCGCAACAAGCTGGAGTTTACGTTCTCCAACAAGATGTGGCTCACTTTTGAGCAAATGCAGAGTGGCGAGGTGTTTGACGACCGCAACGCTCTGGGTTTCCACATTCCGGGGGCTTTCGACAAGGTGCTCAACATTGAGCGCTGCTGGCTCCAGGACGACATTTCGAATGAGCTGCGCCTCTTCCTGCGCCACTATGCCCTGGGGCGCGGCTACAGCTTCTACGACCTGAAAGCGCAGAAGGGCGTGATGCGCACGCTCATGGTGCGCACCACCAGCACCGGCGAGCTTATGCTCATTGTGGTGTTTGGCGAGGACAACCGTGAGGCTATCGACGATGTGATGGCCGCCATTGCCGACCGCTTCCCTCAAATCACCTCGCTGCTCTATGTGGTGAACCTCAAGGTGAACGACACTATTGGCGACCAGGAGATTCACTGCTACCGAGGCCGCGACTATGTGGAGGAGGAGATGGAGGGACTGCGCTTCCGCATAGGCCCGAAGTCGTTCTACCAGACCAACTCGCTGCAGGCCTATGAGCTCTACAAGGTGGCCCGAAGCTTTGCGCAGCTCACGGGCCGTGAGTGCGTCTACGACCTCTACACCGGCACCGGCACCATTGCCAACTTCGTGGCACGGCAGGCCCGCAAGGTGGTGGGAATTGAGTATGTGCCTGAGGCCATTGAGGATGCGAAGCTCAACTCGCGCGTGAATGGAATCGACAACACCATTTTCTTCGCCGGCGACATGAAGGACGTGCTCACCGCCGACTTCATTGCCGAGCATGGCAAGCCCGACGTGATGATAGTGGATCCGCCACGTGCCGGAATGCACGGCGATGTGGTGAATGTGATTCTCGAAGCCGAGCCGCAGCGCATAGTGTATGTGAGCTGCAACCCCGCCACTCAGGCCCGCGACCTGGCGCTTCTCGATGCGAAATATCGCGTAGCCGCCGTCCAGCCCGTGGATATGTTCCCCCAAACCCACCATGTGGAGAATGTCGTTCTTTTAGTTAGGAGTTAGGAGTTTTTAGTTAGGAGTTATTTAGTGGGGAGTAATTTTTGTAATTTTAATACTATTTTAGAAATATGGCACGGGATAGTATTACGCTGGAGAAGAGCAAGGTGTTTGCTATCAGGATTATCCGACTTTATAAGTATCTTAGAGAGGAAAAGCATGAGTATGTTTTATCGAAGCAGTTACTGCGCAGTGGCACTTCTATAGGAGCTAACCTTGCAGAAGCAATGTATGGCATATCGGAGAAAGATTTTCTGTCGAAAGTGTATATTTCTCTCAAGGAGTGTGCTGAAACGAACTATTGGATTGATTTGTTGATGAGTACAGAATATCTGTCGCAACAAGAATACGAGTCAATAAAAGCCGACTGCACAGAGTTGATAAAGCTACTCTCATCAATAACCAAAACCATGTCAGAGAAACTAAAATCCAAGCGCTAACCCCTCCCCTCAAATAACTCCTAACTGAACAACTCCTAACTCCTAACTCCTAACTTATATCTGAGTTAGGGCGCTATTGTAGTAGCGGGGGTCGCCGGTGACGTTGCGGCC
>CAMGFF010000202.1 GCA_946055125.1 uncultured Prevotellaceae bacterium
CCTATGAGCATCATTGCCGACATTATCCACTTGGCCGCTACCGGCAGCACGGCAAATGAGCCTTCGGGGCCGGTGATGCCCGTGCCGAGGCCTATGTTGCTTATGGCGCTTAGCGACGCGAAGATGGCATCTACCACAGGGATGCCAAGCGAGGTAAGTATCACGCTCCCCACAAGCAGTATCATCAGATAGATGCACAGGAATGCTATCGTCTTCATCACCGTGGCGCTCGGCACCACTTTGCCATTCACGCGCACGGTGGTGATGCTGTTGGGGTGCAGCACGCGGTAGAACTCATTGAAGGTGTTCTTCACGAGCAATATCATGCGGTCGATTTTCACCGCACCCGTGGTGGAGCCGGCACACGCCCCACAGAACATCAGCACCATGAGCAGCATGGTGGTGAATGGCCCCCAGGCATCGTAGTTGGTCACTCCAAATCCCGTGGAGGTCATTGCCGCTATCAGGGTGAAGAATGTGTCGCCAATGTTCTCGAATGTGCCGTTGTAGAATTGATAGCTTGCACATATTGCCACAAACACCAGCACCACGCCGGCATAGGCCTGCACTGTGCCATTGGTGAGCAGGGCCCGCACCTTGCCGGTGAGGGCGGTGTAGATCAGCGCCACATTAATGCCGCCAATAAACATAAATATCGTTATCACCACCTCCACATAGGTGGAGTCCCACCACGCTATGCTCGTGTTGCGCGTGGAGAAGCCGCCGGTGGATACGGTGGAGAACGACTGGCAGATGGCGTCGAAGGCATTCATGGGACCAAGCCACAGCAGCGCGGTGAGCAGCACGGTGAGCAGTGCGTAGGTGAGCCACAGGCTCTTGGCCGTCTGGCTGATGCGGGGGCGAAGCTTGTCGTGGGTGATTCCCGTGACCTCGGCGTTGAAGAGCTGTATGCCTCCCTGGTGGTTGAGCATTGGTATCACCGCGAGGGTGAAGAGGATTATTCCCATGCCGCCTATCCAGTTCATTATGGCTCGCCATATCAATATGCTGTGAGAGGCGCTTTCCACATCGGTCATCACCGACGCTCCGGTGGTGGTGAAGCCCGACATTGCCTCAAAGAATGCGTCGGTAACGGTGCCGAGGGCATTGTCGAAGAGAAAGGGTAGCATGCCAAAGATGGTGAAGAACACCCACACGCTGGCTGTGAGCAGAAGCCCCTCGCGGCGGTGCATCTCCGTGTTGTGCGGGTGAAGTCCAAATGTCATGAGCGCCCCCGAGCCGGCGGTGATGAGTGCCGACAGCGAGAACGACCTCACCGATTCCATCTCTCCATACACAAAGCCCACAATGAGCGGAATCAGCATAAAAAGTGCCTCAATCATTAGCAGCCACCCCATCATGCGGAGCACCACCAGCAGGTTGATATTTGCACGGCGTCTTATAATAGTGTTCATCTCTTTTTGTTGCTGCCGGTGGGGGTCAGTTGAATAGTTTCTCAATTTTGTGTATAGCTCCCGAGAGGCAGAACACCACCACATGGTCGCCCGGCTGAATGCGGGTGCTGCCCTGCACCAGGTGACCCACTCCATTGCGCACGAGGCCGGCAATGGTCATGTCGTGCGACAGCCCAAGGTCCTTCACGTCGGCCCGCGTGATGCGCGACCCCACCTTTGCCACCAGCTCGGCCACCTCGGCGTCGGCCAAGGCAAGGCACTTGGCGTTCGACTGGTCGCTGTCGAGCAGAATCTGGAATATGTGGCTCGACGCAAGCAGCTTCTTGTTGAGCACCTTGCCTATGTTGAGGCTCTCGGCCTCGGCAATAAACTGTATGTTCTCCACCTCGGCTATGGTCTTCTTCATGCCATATTCCTTGGCGGTGAGGCAGGCGAGTATGTTGGTCTCTGAGCTGTCGGTGAGGGCAATGAAGGCATTGTGGTCCTCTATGCCCTCATCGTGAAGCAGGTCGATGTCGCGCGCGTCGCCGTGCACTATGTTGCAGTCGGGAAGCGCCTCGGCGAGCTTGTGGCACTTCTCAAGGTCGCTCTCAATGATTTTTATCTTGTAGCGGTCGCCCACCATGCGTGCAAGCTGTGTGGCAATGCGGCTGCCGCCCATTATCATCACGCGCTTCACGGTGTTCTCGGCCTTGCCGCAAATGGCCCGCAGCTCATCCACATATTCGGCCGTGGTGGCGATGTAGGCAATGTCGCCCGAGCAAATCTCATCGTTGCCGCCGGGAATCACTGTCTCATATTTGTGCTTGATTGCCGAGATGTGGAGCTTGCTCGAGAGGCTGTAGAGCTCCTTGAGCTTCTTCCCCACGAGGCTCGATGTGTCGCGCAGCTTCACGCCCACCACTATGAGCTGACCCTCGCACAGCTCAAACCAGTTGCGCACCCAGGTGCGCGTGAGGGCCGAGATTATCTCTTCGGCCGCAAGATACTCGGGGTAGATCAGGAAATCCACGCCGTGGGTCTCGAAAAAGGGGCGGTTCTCACTCCGCAAAAACTCATAGTTGTCGATTCGTGCCACGGTCTTTTTCGCTCCAAGGCTCTTGGCCATGGCACACGAGGTCACGTTGCGCGTCTCAAAGGGGGTGACGGCTATAAACAGGTCGGCACGCCCCACTTGTGCGTCGCGCAGTGTGGCAAACGATGTAGGACTGCCGGTGTGTGTGAGCAGGTTGTAGTTGTCGAGGCTCATAAGCTTGCGCTCGTCGTTGTCAATCACTATTATGTCCTGATTCTCCTTTGAGAGGAGCTTTGCCAGGTGTGAGCCCACTTCGCCTGCTCCGGCTATAACAATTTTCATACGTTCAAATCAAGAAGTTCTTTAATCTTGGCCGCAATGCTCTCCCGGTCCATGCCACAGAGCTTGCGAAGCTGAGGCACTGTGCCTTGTGTCACAAAGGCGTCGGGGATGCCTATGCGGTGCACCTGCACCGAGTTGCGGCCGTTGTCGTTGAGCCACTCCATCACCGCCGAGCCAAGGCCGCCACACTTGGTGCCGTCTTCCACGGTGACGATGTGCTTGCAGCTCTCGCTCACGCGGCGCAGTATGTCATCATCGATGGGTTTCAGGAATATCATGTCGTAGTGTGCCACGCGGTGCCCCAGGGCGGCAAGCTCCTTCACCACCGTTGCCACATCGTTGCCTATCGGGCCTATGGTGAGCACAGCCACCGGCGCGTCGCCCGTGGAGAGCTGCTGTCCGCGGCCTATTGCCACACGGTGCATCTCGGTGCGCCACTCCGCAGTCACGCCGCTGCCACGCGGATAGCGAATGGCCATCGGCCCCTCGGTGCGCAGCTGCGCAGTGTACATGAGGTCGCGCAGCCATTGCTCATTGATGGGCGAGGCTATTGTCATGTTGGGAATGCTCCGCAAGTAAGCCATGTCGAAAGCTCCATGGTGCGTCACGCCGTCCTCGCCCACAAGGCCGGCACGGTCGATGCAGAAGGTTACCGGCAGGTTCTGTATTGCCACATCGTGGATTATCTCATCGTAGGCTCGCTGCAGGAATGTGGAGTAGATGCAGCAGAATGGCATAAGCCCATCCTTGGCCATGCCGCCCGAGAATGTCACCGCATGCCCCTCGGCAATGCCCACATCAAATGCACGATTAGGAAAGGCATTGAGCATGAAGCTCATGGAGCAGCCCGTGGGCATCGCTGCTGTGATTCCCACTATCTTCTCGTTGGCGCGGGCAAGCTCCACCAGCGTGTGACCAAACACGTCCTGCCACTTCAGTGGCTTGCCTGTGGGGTCGCTCACATAGCGCTCCCCGGTTTCCTTGTTGAATTTGCCGGGAGCGTGCCATGTGGCCGGGTCGTCCTCAGCGGGCTTGAAGCCCTTGCCTTTGCGTGTGCGCAGGTGCAGGATGCGAGGGCCGTTCATGTCCTTTATATCGCTCAGCACCCGCACGATTTCGGCCACGTTGTGCCCGTCGAAAGGCCCGAAATACCTTATGTTAAGCCCCTCGAAGATGTTCTGCTGGCTCGATAAGAGCGCCTTCAGACTATTGTTGAATCGCAGTATGGCTCCCTTGTTTCGGTCGTTCACCAGGTTGTGCAGGCGCAGGAATTTATATGCCTTGTAGCGGAACTCGTTGTAGCGCTTGGAGGTGTTGAGGTGAGCCATGTATTCGCCAAGTGCTCCCACATTCTCATCGATAGCCATATCGTTGTCGTTGAGAATGATAAGTATGTTGCTGTTGTTGATTGAGGCGTTGTTGAGTCCCTCAAACGCCAGGCCTCCACTTATCGACGCATCGCCTATCACCGCCACCACATTGCGCTTCACGGCATCCTTGCTCACCTGCGAGGCAATAGCCATGCCCAGCGCGGCCGAGATGGAATTCGACGCATGTCCGGCCGTGAACGTGTCGTATTCGCTCTCCTTCGGGTTAGGAAAGCCGCTCAGGCCGCCCATGGTACGGTTGGTCTCAAAGCGGTCGCGACGGCCGGTTAGAATCTTGTGGCTGTAGGCCTGATGACCCACGTCCCACACTATGCGGTCGTAGGGCGTGTTGAACACATAGTGTAGAGCCACGGTTATCTCCACCGTGCCCATGCTCGATGCGAAATGTCCGGGATTGCGCGACAGCACATCTATGATAAACTTGCGAAGCTCGGCACACACCGCTGGCAATTGCTCCAAGGGCAGGTGCCTCAAGTCGGCGGGGCTGTCGATATGCGACAGCAGCGGGTATTCTGCTAATATATTTTGGTTGTCCGACACTGTACCTCTTTCGTTTTTTAGTTAAAGAAATAGCCAAAAGGGCGAGCTTTTGGCCATCTATTCGGCCTTATCGCCCCATTAATATGCAAAATTAGTGCAAGGCGAGCGCAAAAGCAAATAAAAACGCAAGTTTTTAATTTGCTTCTGCC
>CAMGFF010000203.1 GCA_946055125.1 uncultured Prevotellaceae bacterium
AAAAAAGAGAGGGCGGAGTCACCGGTGTGGTGGCTACGCCCTCGAGGGTATAGGGAAGTGGGAGTGTTTTATGCAATCAGATGTGGCGAGCGACGATGCGGTCGAGCTCGGTGATGTCGGTTACTCGCTCCACGATTTCGCCCGAGCGGTCGATGACATAGGTGAGAGGGAGCTGAGTCACGTTGTAGGCCGAGAAGTTGCGTGATTCGGGGCCCATAGGGTCGTAGACGGTAATCCATGGGAGGTTGACGGCCGACTGGCGCCACTGGAACTCCTCGGTGTCGATAGCCACCTGGAAGATTTCGAGGCCTTGGGCTTTGTATTTGCGGTAGGCATCGGCGAGCACCTTGTTGCAGGCGGGAGAGAACTCGGCGCTGTAGATTGTGAAGTTGAGCAATAGGAGCTTGCCATGCTTAGCCACCTCCTGGAGGCTTTGCATTTTTCCGTTCACGTCTTGGAGCTCGATGTTGATAAGTTTGGTTTCGGCTACGAACATAGTGTCGGCCTTAGCCGAAGCGCGGTGCCGTGCAGCGAGGCCCTGACGGACCATGTCGACCATGTAGGGTGTGCGAGGGTCGTTGGGGCGGAAAGAGTTGAAAGCGTTGGTCACGGCGCCAATGATTTTGAAGTCGAAGTCGTTGACGGGGTTAAAGAGCGGCTCGTCGCCTATGTATTTGTTAATAATGTAGTAGGCAACGATGCTGCTTGGGTCGCTGAGAATCTGCTTTGCAAGCTCTTGTTTCCACTCGGCGGCTTTCCGGTCGAACTCGGCGGTGGGTAGAGAGCTGAGAGCGAGGGCCTTTTTGTCGATTTCGGCCACTTTAGCGGCGTTGTCGGAGCCGGAGAGCTCATAGGCAGAGCCAAAGCTGGCGAGAGAAGTGGAGATTTCGATATTGTCGAGGCTGTCGATAGGGAAATAGATCGACTTATCGCCAAGGCGGAGGCGGTAAATGTCGGGGAACTGAGGAGCCGGCATAGAGATTTCAAACTTACCGTTTCCCGAAGTTTTCACCGAGTCGAGGATAAACCAGCGGCCGTTGCTCGACTCCTCGAGCACCATAAAGGTAGAGTCGGCAGCGCCATCGACAGAGCCTGAAACCTTGAATCCACTTTGACCGCAGGCGCACATGAGAGCAGCCATTGCTGCAATGGGTAGGATATGTTTCTTCATAAAATTCGTGTAGAAATTAAAAACGGTGCAAAGCTACGAAAAATTTGTGCAAATCGAAAGCAAAGCGCCAAAAATTTATTTTTGGGAGCTTAGCTGAGATGCCGCCAAATTTATGGAAAATTTGTGCAAATCGAAAGCAAAGCGCCAAAAAATTTATTTTTGGGAGCTTAGCTGAGATGCCGCCAGAGAGGTGCTGAGGGTTAACGATGGGAGAGGATATAGCGTATGCCGAAAGTGGCTGCGATGCTGTTTCCGATAGGTTCGTGGGCGGTTGTGGATTCGAGCTGTCGACCGGTTTCCATGTCGGTGATAGTGAGCGACTGCCACACGCGGGTGGAATTATACTCGAAAGCGAGGTTACAGAAGAAGTCGATGTGGCGGGAGACGTGTAGCGTAGCTTCCATTGCCGGAGAGATTACCAGACCGGTGAGGTTTCGGTGCTTTTCTTGAGCCACGGAGTAGAGCATCTCGTCGAGGTGGTTGGAGCCATCGGTCTTTCGGTAGGCGGTGAAAGAGTGGCTGAGGTTGTAGGATGAGAAACCCACGGCGAGCATAGGGCGGAGGCTCCAGCGCAGCTTGTCGAAGCGATAGATTGCGCCGGCGAGGAGAGCGTAGCCACGGCGGCCTTTAGGCTTACAGGGCGTAAAGTATTGGAATCCATCGTTTCGCATGTGTAGCTTGTCGAGCACGGTTTTCTGAGAAGTGAGGTAGGAGTTTTGGAGCCATTCGGCCTTGACGTAGGAGCCCCAGTGCCGGGAGAAGAAGTGGTTGACGCGCAGTGAGAGAGAAGGGTTGCCGATTCGGCCTGAGAACAGGGCAGCTCCATAGTCCTCGGAGCGGTAGTTTGATATGTTGAAAGACACTCCGAGACCCACGTCGATGCTTGTGGCGTCGGCGTAGGTATGGTTCTCCTCGGCGCGGAGAGGCATGGAGGCGAGCAGGGATAGAACAGCGGAGACAAAGATGATGTGCAGGAGTTTCATTATAAATAAGCTATGGGTGTGAGTGGTTATAGTAGAGAGATTAAATCGGTAGTAGCCGAGAGAGAGGAGCCATCGGCAAAGAAAGCTGTAGCCACAAATTGGCATTGCTGCGGCTCGGCCGGAGGCGCTATGAGCATGAAGTAGGCACCCTCGCGGTAGACGGTTGCGAGAGGCTGCTGAGGCGAGGGGAGGGAGAAGCGCACCGGGTCGTAGTCGTAGGAATCGAAGTCGGTGTGGCTTATTTCGGGGCGTATAGGATGAATCATGAAGAGAGAAGATACATCGGAGCCGGCTGGGAAGCCGTCGGCCAGGTCGGTGAGAGTGGAGATTCTCAGCTCCACCATGGGAGAGGCGAGGTGAGCCACGTCGGCATAGTCGGCAAGAGAGAACGAGATCCACAGCAAGAGCGAGGAGCGAGGGCATGAGGCGTCGTCGCCGAGCGGCACAGGCAGCTCGCCGGCGTTGTTGAAAGGCATGATGTGTATTTCGGTCACAGCATCGCTTTCCACCTCATCGTAGCCGCACGACACCGAGGCAACAGCGAGGAGGATCGATGAGAAGAAAAGAAAAAAGTATTTAGCCATAGTATAATTATCGGTTAGCTGGTTTTGTTAAAAAGAAAAAGAATAGATAATAATAAGTACAAAGTTAGCAATTTTTTGCAGAAAAAGCGGTTCAATGCGAGATTTTTCATTGTAAAGACGGAAAATGTAACAAAAATTTTGCGAGATTACGGCCAAAAGTGAGGGAATATGGCTAAATTTGCAGAAACGGAACAAGCAAATAGAAATGAAACGACAATTGATTAGCTTAATCGCAGTGGCAGTGCTGGCACAGGCCGCAATTTGCTCGGGGCTGGAGTATCACGATGCCTCGCAACTGAAAGTGATAGGGAAGCCCACATGGGGCACCGACACACTGTTCTACCGACTCCCCGACACGCTGTGCGGCGTGGTGCGCAAGCCACTGTGGGACTTGGGCCGCAACTCGGCGGGCATAGCGGTGCGGTTCAGGAGCAACACCACCACCATTGGCGCGAGGTGGACAGTGTGGAACAACTTTGCGATGAACCACATGACCGCCACCGGAGTGCGCGGCCTCGACCTATATGCCATGGAGCCCGACGGCCGATGGACCTTTGTGAACTCGGCCCGGCCCGGCACGAAGCCCGACAACACCAGCACCATAATGAGCAATATGACCGCCGATATGCGCGAATACATGCTCTACCTCCCGCTCTACGACGGCTGCAAGAGCTTAGAGATAGGCATCGACTCCACGGCGGTGATAGAGCAGCCGGCTGTGAACCTGCCGATTGAGGAGAAGCCCGTGGTGTGGTATGGCACGAGCATCACGCAGGGAGGGTGTGCGAGCCGCCCCGGCATGGCAGCGACCAACATAGTGGAGCGCGAGCTCAACCGCGTGGTGATAAACCTGGGCTTCAGCGGCAACGGACGGCTCGACCCCGAGATAGCCCGAGTGATGGCCGCCATTGATGCGGGAATGTATATCCTCGACTGCCTTCCCAACGTCACCATCGAGCAAATCAAGGAGCGCACAGAGGCGTTCTATGGCATACTGCGGGCGGCGCACCCCACCACGCCCATCCTCATGGTGCGCACGCCCGAGTTTCCCAACAAGCGCTTCAACACCGAGGTGCGGCGCGTGGTGAATGAGAAAGACGCCGCGTGGCGGGAGTTCTACCGCCGCTTTCGCGCGGCAGGCGACAGCAACGTGCACTTCATCGACACCACCGGCATGATAGGCGACGACGGCGAGGCCACGGTGGACTGTGCCCACTTCACCGACCTGGGCTTTGAGCGGTGCGCGGCCTTCATGCTGCCCGAGCTGCGAAAGTACCTGGAGTGACAGCGGTGGGGAGGCCGCAAGGGAATTTGTGGGGAGGAATTTTGATGGGGAGAAAAAGGGAGGGAAATGTTGCTCATTAAGAGCAAAGATATTACCTTTGTGGTGGCGAAAAAGATTTTTTTGCCACATTATAAATCCTGACAACTGAATATGAACCGGATAGGAAAACTATACTTCCGCTATGGAACGATGGGCTCGGCCAAGACAGCCCTGCTGCTCACCACTGCCTACAACTTTGAGGAGCGCGGCATGGAATACTTGTGCATGAAGCCAATTATCGACAACCGCGAGGGCGACAATGTGATACGCTCGCGCATAGGCATAGAGCGCCGCTGCCTGTGGATTTATCCCGACACCGACCTCTATGAGCTTGCCAAGACCACCTTTGAGGAAACGCTGGTGGTGAAAGACTGGATATTGATAGATGAGGCTCAGTTTCTCACGCGCCGCCAGGTGGACCAGCTCGCACGCATCGTTGACGACTATGGCAGCAACGTGGTGTGTTATGGACTGCGCACCGATTTCCGCACCAACCTCTTCGAGGGGTCGCAACGCCTCTTTGAGATAGCCGACACCATAGATGAGATAAAATCGACGTGTTCCTGCGGCCGGAAGACGATAGTGAACGCGCGAATCGACCACCGCGGACGCATAGTGACCGACGGCAACCAGGTGGAGATAGGCGGCGACGACAAGTATGTGGCACTGTGCCGCCACTGCTGGCACAGCCGCCGGCTTGAGAGCGCCGAGGAGAACTCGCTGAGGTTTGAGCCATGAGCTTTTTTGGCT
>CAMGFF010000204.1 GCA_946055125.1 uncultured Prevotellaceae bacterium
TCAACCAAAGAATTATTTTTAACTCAATACACGACACTATTAGATGAAGAGATTGCCATTTTTGCTTTTTGCCGCCGTGGCCGTGTTGCTGGGCTTGTCGTGCGACACCGACAACACCAACTACTGGACGGAATACAAGGACTGGCGTGAGAGCAACATTCAGTATATCAACGACAAGGCTGCCGAGAAGGACGACAAGGGCAATGCTGTGTACACCAAGGTGGTTCCCACTTCGTGGAACAGCCAGGCCTACATTCTCATTCGCTACTACAACGACACCACGCTCACGCAGCACAACCTGAAGCCGCTCCTCACCTCCACGGTCGACGTGAAGTATCGTGGTCACGACATCGATGGCGTGGCTTTCGACTCCTCCTTCCTCCGCACACAGCCGGCCGACAGCGTGTATCGCACCCAGCCTACGGCTGTGGTCGAGGGCTGGACAATCGCGCTGCTAAATATGCACATTGGCGACAGTTGCGAGGTGATAATCCCCTATCAGCAGGGCTATGGCTCCACCGGCAGCAGCTCAATTTTGCCCTATTCCACTCTCATCTTCGACATGAAGCTGGTGGGTATCCCCGGCTATGAGCTGAAGCCATAGGCAATGCTGCGACTCCAATAAGATGTGTGGCGGCACTGCGGTGCAGCCACTTCTTAGCCTTACCGAATCTTCAATCGCTGAAAATACAACAAAGTGGTTGAAGATTCGTTGTATATTATATATAAACGACACTTATAACCATTATGATAGCATTATGAAACTTAAAACCATTGCGATTTTTGCCACTTGCTGGCTACTGATGAGCTGCGCCAAGACCAAGAGCGCCGAGAGTAACGAAGAAACGGCCAATGAAACTGCCACTTATAAGAACCCTGTGTACGCCTCCGACTGTGCCGACCCCACAATATGGCGTGCCGACGATGGCACGTTCTATTGCATGCACACCATGGGCACTAAGCCCGGCACGCTGCTGCGAAGCACAAATCTGGTCGACTGGGAGGACAGCGGCATAAAGCCTGTCGATGAGACAGAGTTTGCAAAGTGCCGCCAGTGGGGCGAGCATGTGTGGGCGCCCGATGTGGCTGTAGTGGGCCGGCAGCGAATGGCCTATCTCACGCTCTACTTCGGCCTGCACGACGCGAGCATTGTGGCGCTGAAGGAGGTGGCCCCGCAGCGATTTGAATATGTGGGCGTAATCACCCGTGGCATCGACACCAAAATCGACGACACTATCGACCCCGAGGTAGTCACCGACGACGCCACCGGCAAGGTGTGGCTGTTCTTTGGCAGCATGGGTGGCATTCACCGCATCGAGCTCAACTCCACCGGCACCGCTCTGGCCGAGGGCGCGAAATATGAGCATGTGGCCGGAGTGCACGGCAGCACCAACCCCGAGCGCGACAAGGTGTTTGAGGGCTGCTATCTGCATCATCACGATGGCTACTGGTATCTCTTCTGCAGCAGCGGACGCTACTTCGACAGCAGCTATGCTACGCGCGTGGGCCGCTGCGCTACGCTCGACGGTGAGTTCCTCGACCGCAACGGCAACAAGATGACCGAGGGCTACGCCGACACGGTGATTCGCTCCGACGAGGGCGACTACTTCTACGGTCCCGGCCACAACGGCGAAATCTTCACCGACAAGGAAGGCAACGACTGGATTCTCTACCACTGCCACAACAAGGGCATCGACAACGCAGCCCGCCCGCTCATGCTCCAGCAGGTGACTTGGGGCAACGATGGCTGGCCAAGCGTGAAGGGCGGCAAGCCCGCCACGAGAGCTGCCGCACCTGTATTCTGAACGAAACCACACGATATATGGAGAAATATGCGATAATAGTGGCAGGAGGCTCGGGAACTCGCTTTGGCGCGGCTATGCCTAAGCAGTTCCTGCCCCTTGCCGGCCTGCCGGTGCTCATGCACACAGTGCGCAAGTTTGCCCGGTGTGGGGCACAGGTGGTGCTTGTGCTGCCCCGGGCGCAGCAGGAGCTGTGGCGCGAGCTTTGTGCCGAGCACGGCTTTGAAGTGGAATGTGAGGTGGTGAGCGGAGGCGGCAGCCGCTTTGAGTCGGTGAAAAACGGCCTCCGGGCTGTTGCCTCGCTTGCCGGCGACCACACTGCCGGCTGCATGGTGGCAGTGCACGACGGCGTGCGCCCGCTGGTGTCGCCACAGGTGATTGAGCGTGCCTACGCCGATGCCGCCATTCATGGCAGCGCAGTGCCCGTGGTGGCGGTGACCGACTCTATCAGGCACATTGAACCCGACGGCTCCTCGCGCGCCATGCGCCGCGATGAGCTGGTGGCGGTGCAGACACCGCAGACTTTCGCCCTCGATGCCCTGCTCGCGGCCTACAATGTGGAGCTGTCGCCGCTTTTCACCGACGATGCCTCGGTGATGGAGGCTGCCGGCCACTCCATCCATCTCATCGAGGGCAACCACGACAACATCAAGATAACTCATCCCGGTGACTTGGCCATCGCCGAGAACATCCTCAAGAATGCAACGACTTGCTAAGACCGACATAAAATTCCTTCACGGCGTGGGACCAAAGCGTGCCGAGATGCTCGCAAAGCAGCTCAACATTCGCTCCTACTACGACCTGCTCTACTATTTTCCCTATCGCTATGTGGACAAGAGCAAGATTCACCACATTCGCGACATTGAGGGCGATATGCCTTATATTCAGCTAAAGGGCCGCTTCATCTCCTTCACCGTGAATGGCGAGGGAGCCAGGAAGCGGCTCAACGCCCTCTTCTCCGACGGCACCGGCACCATCGACGTGGTGTGGTTCAACCGCGTGAAGCAGATTCAGGAGTGCTACCACACCGGCACCGACTATGTGATTTTTGGCAAGCCCACCGAGTTCAACCGCCGTTACAGCATCTCGCACCCCGAGGTGGAGCCTTTCCGCCCCGATGCGCCCCAGCAGGGCTTCAAGGGTATCTACTCCGTGCCCGAGGGACTGCGCAACAGCTCCTTCACCTCACGAAACATTCAGCAAATGGTGGCAACGCTCCTTGCCGGCCTGGGCCGCGTGGAGGAAACGCTGCCCGAATATATCATCGGCCGCCTGAAGCTCATGCCCATTCGTGAGGCCCTGGTGAACATTCACGTCCCCGAAAGTGTGGAAAAGCTGCAAAGGGCGCAGTTCCGCCTCAAGTTTGAGGAGCTTTTCTACCTCCAGCTAAATATCCTAAAGTATGCCCGAAACCGCAGCCTTAGCATCGCCGGCTTCCGCTTCACCAAGGTGGGCGACTGCTTCAACCGCTTCTACCACGAGGTACTGCCTTTCCCCCTCACCGGCGCACAGAAGCGCGTGATAAAGGAAATCCGCGCCGACATGGGAAGCGGCCACCAGATGAACCGCCTCCTCCAGGGCGACGTGGGCAGCGGAAAGACGCTCGTGGCTCTCATGACGATGCTCCTTGCCGTGGACAATGGCTTCCAGGCATGCCTCATGGCTCCAACCGAGATTCTCGCCGGCCAGCACTACATCACCATCAGTGAGATGGCGGCACGCATTGGCGTGCGCGTGGAGCTGCTCACCGGCTCCACTAAGAAGCGCGAGCGCGACACCATTCACGAGGGGCTGCTCAGCGGCGACGTGAAGATTCTCATAGGCACTCACGCCCTCATCGAGGACACTGTGGCCTTCAAGAACCTGGGCATGGCTGTTATCGACGAGCAGCACCGATTCGGCGTGGCGCAGCGTGCCAAAATGTGGCGCAAGAACACTACTCCTCCTCATGTGCTGGTGATGACCGCAACGCCCATTCCGCGCACCCTGGCCATGACGGTGTATGGCGACCTCGACGTTTCGGTAATCGACGAGCTGCCGCCGGGCCGTAAGCCCATTCACACGGTGCTCCGCTACGACCAGCACCGCATCACGGTGTATCGCTTCATTGGCGAGCAGCTCAAGCAGGGACGGCAGGCGTATGTGGTCTATCCCATCATTCAGGAGAGCGAGAAGCTCGACCTTCGCAACCTCGAGGAGGGATATGATATTGTGCGCGAGGTGTTTCCGCAATACCGCGTGTGCATGGTGCACGGCAAGATGAAGCCCGAGGAAAAGGACTACCAGATGAAGATTTTTGCCGAGGGAAAGGCGCAGATTATGGTGGCTACCACGGTGATCGAGGTGGGCGTGAACGTGCCCAATGCCTCGGTGATGCTCATCGAGAACGCCGAGCGGTTTGGCCTCTCACAGCTACACCAGCTTCGCGGCCGAGTGGGCCGCGGCGCCGACCAGGCTTATTGCATACTCATGTCGAATTTCAAAATCTCTCGCGAAACGCGACACCGCCTCGAAGTGATGACGCAGACCACCGACGGCTTTGTGGTGGCCGAGGA
This sequence comes from uncultured Prevotellaceae bacterium, assembly GCA_946055125.1. Lineage (GTDB taxonomy): Bacteria > Bacteroidota > Bacteroidia > Bacteroidales > Muribaculaceae > CALZFJ01. Next base: position 4,358 of record CAMGFF010000204.1, read on the forward strand.
AGACCTGAAGCTGCGTGGCCCCGGCGACATGGAGGGCACACAGCAGAGTGGCATTGCATTCGACCTGCGAATTGCCAATGTGACCCGCGACGTGGAGGTGATGCAGCAGGCCCGCGAGATGGCCGCCAAGATTCTCGACTCCGACCCACAGCTCGCACAGCTTCCCAACCAGCAGCTTCTGCGCCACCTCCAGTTCCTATATCACCGCCAAATCAACTGGAGCCTGATTAGCTGACAGCCCCCACATCCTGAGCTTACCACTTTGTTAATTAGCCCAAATTTTAACACCTAAAATGTGAAATGAAATAAGAGGCACAAGGGCTTGCCAAAGAAATATGTTGTAAAACATATTTACAACATATCTTTTTGTGTATTAATTGGTTAAATTCATTTTTTAAGTAAACCCAAAAAGAAAGAACAAAAAA
>CAMGFF010000205.1 GCA_946055125.1 uncultured Prevotellaceae bacterium
ATATCTAATATCTGCTATCTAATATCTGCCATCTGCTTCAGTCCACATCATAGTAGAGTATAGTGGATTTCATGCGCGAGTCCACCGAGAGCATATTCTCGTAGATGGTGCGGAGTATTCGCTTCACCTTGGGCATCGATGCCTCACACTCCATTTTCAGCACTATCTGCCGAATGTAAAGGTTCTGCACGCGAGCCACCATGGGAGCTTCGGGCCCGAGCACGCGGTGGGCGAAAACCTGACGTAGCATATTGCTGTAGCGCACCGACATCTCGGTGAGCACGGCATCGTCGCGGTGCTTGAGGTAGATATTGACAATCTTCGCAAAAGGCGGATAGTGGAAGCGCTCGCGTTCAGCCAGCTCCTCGCGGTAGAAGCCCTGGTAGTCGTGGGCAGTGACGAAGCGGACAACGGGGTTGTCGGGCTGCGACGTCTGTATCACCACCTGTCCCTGTCGCTCCTTGCGGCCGGCACGGCCCGCCACCTGCTCCATCATGCAGAATGCACGCTCGTGGGAGCGGAAATCAGGAAAATTAATCATGGTGTCGGCATTGAGAATGCCCACGATGCTCACGCCGTCGAAGTCGAGTCCCTTGGTCACCATTTGGGTGCCCACAAGGATGTCGGCCTTGCGCGAGGAGAAATCGTCGATTATGCGCTCATAGCTGTTCTTGTTGCGTGTGGTGTCGAGGTCCATGCGCAGTATCTTCGACTCGGGGAAAAGTCCCTCTATGTCGTCCTCAATGCGCTCAGTGCCATATCCCACTATCTCAATGGTGGGCTGCTTGCACGCCGGGCAAAGGTCGGGCAAGGTGACCGAGAAGCCGCAATAGTGGCACGAGAGTGTGCGCAGGTGCTTGTGATAGGTGAGCGACACGTCGCAATTCTCGCACTTTGGCACCCAGCCACACTGCTTGCAAGTGACCATGGGGGCATATCCCCGGCGGTTCTGGAAGAGGATAGCCTGGTTGCCATCCTTCACCGCCTGGCGCACCAGCCCCAGCAGGCGGCCGGTGAATGTGCCGTTCATCTCGTGTTTCTTGCGTGCCTGCTTGGTGTCGATAATCTCCACCGAGGGAAGCTCTATATCCTCGTAGCGCGTGAGAAGCTGCACCAGGCCATACTTGCCCGTGGTGGCATTGTAGTAGCTCTCGATGGCCGGCGTGGCCGAGCCGAGCAGCGTCTTTGCGCCGTGCATCTGCGCCAGCACCATGGCCACGTTGCGGCCATTGTAGCGTGGTGCGGGGTCTTGCTGCTTGTAGCTTGGGTCGTGCTCCTCATCCACAATCACCAGCCCCAGCGAGGAGAAGGGCAGGAACACCGAGGAGCGCACGCCAATCACCACGCAGGGCTCTGTGCTGTGGAGCAGTCGCTTCCATATGTCGACGCGCTCATTGTCGGAGAACTTGGAGTGATAGATGAGCAGCGAGTTGCCAAACACGCGCTGCAGCCGCTTGGTGAGCTGCGTGGTGAGGGCTATCTCGGGCACGAGGTAGAGCACCTGCTTGCGCAGGCGCAGTGCCTCGGCTATGAGGTGCATATACACGGCCGTCTTGCCGCTCGAGGTCACGCCATGCAGCAGCGTCACGGCGTGTGTGCCAAATGAGGCGAGTATTTCCTTGCAGGCGCGGTTCTGTTCGGCGGTGAGCGCGGGCAGGTCGGCGCGTGCCTCTCCGAGCGTGGCAAAGCGGTTGATTTCTTTCTTGTAGACGGTGAAAATGCCCTTGTCGAGGGCTGCCTTGAAGGCGCTCTGCCCGGCATCAGCCCGCTCAAGCAGTGCTTTCTTTGCCACTTCGAGTGGAGCCTGTTTCTTTAGCCAGTGCGAGAGGTCGAGGAATGCCAGCAACAGGGCTTCTTGCTTCTTGCTGCGGCCCACCAGGTCGAAGTAGTGGTGCAGGGCTGCGTCGTCGCCGTGGCTGCAGGCGAGAGTCACGCAGGTCTCGGTGAGCGGCCGGTAGTTGCTCACCATGCGCTCGGCCACATACACAGCTCCCTTGTCGATCATGCGGCTCACTATGGCCTCCACATTCTTGAAGCCCGTGGCGTGGCTCAGCTCGGCAAGCTGCACGCGGTCGCGCGAGGCGGCAAAGTCGAGGATTATGCGCTCGCGCTCGGTGAGCTCGCCCGCCGATGTCTCCTCGAAGTCGGGGTCGGCGCTCACAAAGGTCTCGCTCTCCACCTTTAGCCCCGAAGGCACGGCGGCCTTATACACGTCGCCCTCCGGGCACAGGTAGTATTGCGCTATCCACTCCCACAGCTTGAGCTGCGGGTGGCGCAGGATGGGCGCGTCGTCGAGCATGGTGAGTATGTCCTTCACCTCATATCCCTGCGGCTTGTTGCCGTGAATCATCGTCACGATGGCGGTGTAGTATTTCTTGCGCCCGAAGGGCACAAGCACTCGGCAGCCTATCGCAAGATTCCCTTCAAGCTCCTGCGGAACGTGATAAGTGAAGGTGCTGTAGAGGGGCAGAGGCAGCAGTACCTCGGCATATCGCTCCATATGACCCCCCTGAATTTAGAACATATAGGTCACTGCCACGCGCCAGTAACGATTCTTCGCGCTATACTGGTCGAGCTTCTGGGTACGCAGCGCGTAGGTGAGGCCCCAGTTGTAGCTGCCGCTCACAAGCACGCGGCGCATCAGCTCCACTCCGAATCCACAATGCGCGCCAAACTCTCCTCCGGCATACTTCAGCGCCGGCACATCGCTGTGGGCCAAGAGTATGGTGAACGACGGGCCACCAAACACATAGGGCGCGACTACGTTCTCCAAGCCATTGAGATTGCTGTACTTGAACTTGAGGTTTATTGGAATCTCAAGATAGTGCTGATAGGTGCGTGGATTGCCTGTGCCCTCCCAAACCGGAAACTCCCCAAGGCCTATCTTCCCTCCAAGCTGCGTGTAGAGCAGCGAGCCGTCTACGGCAAAGCCTATGCCGGGAATGATTATCTCCCCGGTCACGCCAAGAGAGAAATTACACACCTGCGATGTGGTGGCAAGCTCCTGGTTGAACTTCATTGTGGAAATATTGGCTGCGGCTGTGACTCCCCAGCGCGTTTCGGCCGTGGCACTCACAACCGTGGCTATCAAGGCGATGATTAGCAGTATCTTTTTCATTGTGTCGGGCTTTTTAGAGCGTTTTTTTATTATTTAATTAAGCGGCACACCAATAAAAAAGTGGTGCTTTGCCATTTCAATGTGCAAAGCTACCACAAATTATCGTTATCGGCAAAAAAAATCGCCAATAATTGAAATTTTAGCTTTTCTCGGCGTGTGACTATTGCTTAGAACAAGTAAGCTGCCGTCACGGTCCAGTAGCGGTTCTTTCCCTCAATTGTTGCCTTGTTGTCCACTTGGCCTATTGCCTCAAGCGTGTTGGTCAAGCCCAGGCCATAGCTCGCGGCCACCTGAACGTGCTTGAGCAGCTCCACGCCGAAACCGAAGTTCCAGGCTATATCCATCGACTTGTTCTTCAGCGCAGCGTTGATTTCCTTCTTCCCAGCAAGGAATGCGAAGCTCGGACCGGTGGTGACAAACGGCTTAACCACGTTGCCTATCACGGGGATATTGAGCTTATACTTGATGTTGATGGGTATATCAATGTAGTCGCGCTTGATGTCGGGAGTCTGCTCGGTAGTGCTTCCATTGTTGATGGCATTGGTGGTGCGGTGCACATAGAGAACTGAGGCATCGAGGCCAATGCCAATCACCGGCACGGTGAACTCTATCATTGCTCCTCCCACAAAGCCGGCGCGGTTATCCTTGCTGAAACTGTTGGCCAGCTCCTGAGTGCTTGAAAATTTCAGGCTGTTGATGGCAGCACCTGCCTTCAGTCCAAACTTAAACTGTGCCTGAGCCGGCACAGCGGCGAAAATAGCGGCTAATGCCACCAGGGCTGCCACATAAATGCGATTCATTGTCTTCATGTTCAATTCTATTGTTTTAATTAATAATTATATCACTTCACTCCGCAAAATTAGCGAAAAAAACCGATTTACCAACCAAAGCACGAAAAATAACTGCCCCTATTACCAAAATTTGTAGATTTCTACACTTTTTGGTAACAGCACCGGCACCCTGTCGCCTGAAATTGTGTCAAGTGCTTTCGCGTTTGCTGAATGATTTGTAAATTTGCCGACGTTATGAATGAAGATAAACGAATAGAAATTGAGGGCAACATCGTGCGCTTGCTCAAGACGGTGTTCGACCCCGAAATTCCCGTGGATATCTATAGCCTCGGGCTGATTTATGCCATCGACGTCGACGACGATGGCATGGTGCATATTGCAATGACTCTCACTGCCCCCACTTGCCCGGCCTCCGACTTCCTCATGGAGGACATAAAGATGAAACTTGAGAGCATCGACGGCGTGACCGGCGTCGACGTGAAAATCGTCTTTGAGCCCGAATGGTCGCAGGATATGATGACCGATGAGGCAAAACTCGAGCTGGGTCTCCTTTGAGAGGTGAAAGGTAAGAGGATAATGGCTCTTAGGCTCACCCGAATCTTTACACACAGAACACGATGAAGAAAGTGTACTTTATTTCCGATTTGCATCTCGGTGCAAGCTACTTTGCCGACCCTCACGCCAAGGAGCGTGCCGTGGTGCAATGGCTCGACAGCATCAAGTCGTCGGCCGCCGAGATCTATCTGCTGGGCGATATTCTCGACTACTGGTATGAATACCGCACGGTGGTGCCGCGCGGCTATGTGC
>CAMGFF010000206.1 GCA_946055125.1 uncultured Prevotellaceae bacterium
AACAATATGTAATCACCAGCCCGCTCACCATGAAAAACATCAACTATTAACAAACCTTATTATGAAATTTTTCAACCGTAATTTTCTCTTCAGCATGGCTCTGCTTGCCGGCTTGGGCTTGAATGCCAGGTCGGTGGCTTGCTACGACGTGATTCCTCTGCCCGACGTGGTGGAGAAAACCGGAGCTAAGGCTTTCACCCTTGATTCTCATACTACAATCCTTGCTCAAGGCGAGGAAATGGAGAAGAATGCCGGCCTGCTTGCTCACTACATTCGCCGCTCCACAGGCATCAGCCTGGGCGTGAACACTGCCGGCGCAAAGCCCATTGTGCTGCGCACATCGCTGCGCAACGACAACCCCGAGGCCTACACAATCACCGTGTGTGCCGACAGCGTGGTTATCAATGGCGCATCGCCGCGAGGACTCTTCTATGGCTTGCAGACGCTGCGCAAGTCGCTCCCGGCCGCCGGCGCAACCGCTGTTGAGCTGCCCGCCGTGCGCATCGCCGACGCTCCCCGCTTTGGCTACCGTGGCGCGCACTTCGACGTGAGCCGCCACTTCTACACCGTGGAGGAGGTGAAGACCTTCATCGACATGATGGCTATGCACAACCTCAACACTTTCCACTGGCACCTCACCGACGACCAGGGCTGGCGCATCGAAATCAAGAAGTACCCCAAGCTCACCACCATTGGCTCGGTGCGCAAGGAAACGGTGATTGGCCGCAACCCTGGCAAGTGGGACGGCAAGCCCGTGGGCGGATTCTACACCCGGGAGCAAGCCAAGGAAATCGTGCGATATGCCGCCGAGCGCTACATCAATGTGATTCCCGAAATCGACCTCCCCGGCCACATGACTGCCGCCCTCGCAGCCTACCCTCACCTTGGCTGCACCGGCGGCCCCTACGAGGTGTGGACGCAGTGGGGCGTGACTCCCGAGGTGCTCTGCGCCGGCAACGACTCCACTATGATATTCATCAAGGACGTGCTCAATGAGATTATGGACATATTCCCCTCGCACTACATCCACATTGGCGGCGACGAGTGCCCCAAGACTCGCTGGCACGAGTGCCCCAAGTGCCAGGCTCGTATCAAGGCCGAGGGTATCACGGCAAAGGGACGCTTCTCGGCCGACGACCGCCTGCAGGGCTATGTGACTCGATATGCCTACAATGTGATTAAGAACCGAGGCCGGGTGATGATTGGCTGGGACGAAATCCTCGAAAGCGACATTCCTGCCGATGCTATTGTCACCTCGTGGCGCGGCAACGCTGGCGCCATTGAGGGCGCAAACCGTGGCAACAAGGTGATTCTCTCGCCCAACACCCACCTCTACTTCGACTTCTACCAGACTACCGACACCGAGCTCGAGCCTTTTGCCATTGGTGGCTATCTGCCCGTGGAGAAGGTATATTCTTTCGAGCCTGTCCCCAAGGAACTTACCGGCGAGAAATCTAAGCTCGTGATTGGAGCTCAGGCCAACCTCTGGACCGAATACATCAAGACGTTCAAGCATGTGCAATACATGGAGCTGCCACGAATGGCCGCCCTCGCCGAGGCGGTGTGGACCAAGGCCGAGAAGAAGGACTTCGCCTCGTTCCGCGCACGCATTCCCGCACTTCTTTGCCTCTACGACGCTATGGGCTACAACTATGCCAAGCACCTGGCCGACGTGTCGGGCACCTACACCCCCGACCCTGCCACCAAGTCGCTCCGCGCCGAGCTTTTCACCCTCGACGGCCGCACCATTCGCTACACACTCGATGGCTCGGAGCCCACTGAGCAATCCACTGCCTACAATGGCAAGCTCAACATAACCGCCGACGCTATCCTCAAGGCTGCCTCTTTCGGTGCCTCAGGCGACAAGAGCCGCACGCTCTGCGACACCATCAGCGTCAATAAGGCTTCGTTCTGCAATGTCACTCTCAACGTGCCGCCTCACCGCAACTACACATATCGCGGAGCTTCCACCCTCGTCGATGGACTCGCCGGCAATGGCAACTACCGCACCGGCCGCTGGCTCGGCTACTCGGGCAGCGACCTCAATGTGACTATCGACCTGGGAAAAGTGATGCCCGTGAGCGAAGTGACCTTCAATTGCAACATCTTCTCGTGCGACGGCGTGGTGGATGCTGCCGGCGCCACTGTGAGCATCTCCACCGACGGAAAGAAATTCCATAAGCTCTGCGAGGAGACTATTCCCGAAGTGGATAAGTCGCGCGAATTTGGCATCAGCCATCACCGTGTGGCCGCCAAGAAAGCCAAGAAAGCACGATATGTGAATGTGGTAATCAAGAGCGTGCGCAAGCTCCCCGAGTGGCACAACCTACCGGGCGCCGAGGGCTGGGTGTTTGTCGATGAAATCGGCGTGCGATAACCACTAATCAAAACTTCTCAAAGAGGGAGTGTCAAAATATCTTATTACCCTGTTTTGATACTCCCTCTTCAATTTAATCTTCCTCCTCAAAAAAAGCAACAATCACACAATATGAAACCGATAATTATGGGATTACTCACAATGATTTGCAGCCTTTTTGGCTGCAATGCCCACTCGCCGAGATTCGAGAGCCTCTCGGCCGAGGATTATGCCAAAGCAATCCACGACACTGCGGTGGTGCGCCTCGACGTGCGAACCGCCGAGGAATTTGCCGCCGGTCACATCGACAAGGCTATCAACATCGATGTTACCCAAAGCGATTTCGAAGCCACGGCAATTGCTTCTCTGCCCAAGGACAGAACCATTGCCGTGAACTGCCGCAGCGGGAAGCGCAGCAAGAGAGCAGCCGAAATTCTGGTGAAAAATGGATTCAAGGTCATCGAACTCGACTCCGGCTTCAGCGGCTGGGTGAGCGCTGGATTCCCCATCTCTAAGTAACCCCCCACCACGCGCCTCCGTAAAGGGGAGAATGGAGGTGACAGCAACTCTCAAACGGAACGCTCCGTGGATAAACCACTGAAAAAGTGGTTTTTCCGCGGAGCGTTCCTGCTTTGTTACATATCGTTCGCCCTCACTCTCAGAAGCGCACTCCGAGCGTGGCTACGATGCGGTTGTTGCGTGCCTTGACACTCGATACCGGCGATTCCACAACTGCCGACGTTGCATAGTCCTTATACGCGCTGAAGGCATGATACTCGCCATTCTTCTGCTTGTGCACATAGGCCAGGTCGGCATAGAAGTTCTTGTAGCGGTAGCCAAGTCCGCAGGTGACATACTGTGTGGATTTCTCCACAAGATAGGCCGGTGTGGTCGAGGGCGTGAACACTTCCACCTCGCTGCGTGCCAGCGCGTCGGTGGCTGCGCTCTGCTCGTGGCAGTAACCGGCACGCACGCTCACATGAGGTGTCACTCTGTATTCCGCGCCAAGGCGGAAGATATTCACATCGCGGTAGTAGTCCTTTATCTGATCCCTCATCTCTTTCTTGCTCATCTTCGTCACATCGCCGTCGTCATATTCTATGCCGCTGTAGTTGCGGCGCTCATAGTCGAAGCTCAGTATTCCCTTGCCCCCCACCACGGCAGCCACGCTGGCCATGTAGCGCCACGGAGTGCGTATCTTGTACCACCACTCATCAAGATAGCCCTGATTGGTGCTGTCCTCATAAATGTAGCCCACTGCATCGCTTTGGTAAGGTGTGAAGTCGGCGCTCACGTAGGCGATGCTCTCGTCCTTGAGCGAGTAGAAGGTGGGCGTGTGGAAAGCAAGGCCTATGCGCAGCTCATTCACCGGCTTCACTATCACGCCGAGCTTAAAGTTCCACCCACTGCCAAAGGTGTGCAGCGAGTTCACCAGCCCATAATTGGCATCGCCATCAATCATCTTGCCCTCGTCAACAAGCTGGTTGCCCTGCTCAGTGAAGTGCTCTATGCGTCCGTTGGTCACGGTCTCGCCATAGTAGGTTGTAGAGGTGTAGTCGAGGTTGGTAATTCCGAATCCCATGCCCCAGAACACCACATTGGCAATGTTTCCGCCAAAGTTGATGTTGAATTGGTCCACACCGCCCGTCTGCGTCACCTCATATTCGCTGCCTATCTGCGAGTTGGCTCCGCTCAGGCCGTGGAAGGTTCCCAAGCGGTCGGGGTTGATGAGCGCGGTGTTGTAGCCAAGTATCGACAGCCACGGCGCATTGCTTTCGTAATAAGGATCCCACTCTCCGGGACGAGCGTTGGTGAGGTCCTCAGCCCGCCACGAGTCGGCATTGGTGTACGATGCCACATAGTCGGTGAGCGATGTCCGCTGCGAGGATATGCGCCCGGCATAGTGGCGGTTAAACGACACAGGCCTCGTGTAGGTGAAGCCAATATTCAGGTTGGGCATCACCTCCGAGTCGAGCTTGAAAGCCCCCACGTAACCAAAGTTATTGCAGCTCACCTTGAGCTGACTGGTGGATATGCCTGTGCCATCCTTCACGCTCTGCGCATCAAAGTCAACCGTAACACCAATGTCGCTGCTGCGATACACACCTATGCCACCGGGGTTCTGGTCGAGCACCGAGAGGTCGCCGCCAAGAGCGCCAAACGCCCCGGCCATCGCCATCGACCGTGCCGTGCCGCGCAAGTCGGTTTCCGACATCTTAAACACATCCACAGCTCCCTGAGCCATAGTCACCGCCGGCATCATGCACAGCACCGCCGGCATCACAATCTTTCCTATCTTCCTTCCAATCATTCCTTCCAAAATTAAAAAACCAAAAACTCCTAACTCCCAACT